>DBGBSM010000280.1:0-3638 GCA_048468815.1 Parabacteroides sp. | reverse complement strand
AGCGTACGCAACGAATACGCTAACTTCTTCGCTGCCGTATTCTGCAACATCACCCAGCCCGACTTGTCGTCGGCGTTGGTCAACGCGAAAGCCCCGGCCGGCAGGTCGTCGAAGAACTTTTTCTTGGCTTTCAGGTATGCCTCCACCGTTTTATGATAATCCAGGTGGTCGCGGGTAAGGTTCGTAAAAATCCCACCGTCGAACTCCAGGCCGCTGATACGCTTCTGGTCGATGGCGTGCGAACTGGCCTCCATAAATACATACTCACAGCCGGCTTCCGCCATTTCGGCGAGCAACGCATTCAGTTCCAACGGATCGGGCGTAGTATGCGTAGCTTTTACCGGACGCCCGTCGATGTAATTGCATACGGTAGAAAGCAACCCGGCCTTATGTCCCAATTGGCGGAACAATTCGTAAAGCACGGTAGCGACCGTGGTTTTGCCGTTCGTACCGGTTACCCCTACCAACGTAAGGTTACGCGAAGGATACCCGTTCCAGGCCGAAGCCAGCTTTCCCAACGCATCCGCCGAATCTTTCACCTTTATATAAGTACAATTTTTTTCCTGTTCTGAGGGAAGTTGCTCGCATACCACCGCTGCAGCGCCCTTGGCTACCGCCGCCGGAATATACGCATGCCCGTCGACAGCCGTTCCGCGCACGGCTACAAACAAAAAGCCGTTCTCCACTTGGCGCGAATCGGATTGTATTCCTGTTACCGGCCGGTTTACCGGTCCGGTCGTTTCCTCTATTTCAATCGCCTGCAAAAGCGCTTGCAAATCCTTGTTATCCATTTTTTATCATTTAAGCGTCAATGTTATGGTTTGTCCCTTTACCAACGTACGTCCCGGCGGAATATTCTGCGCCTTTACCCGGCCCACACCGGATAAAGCCACTTTCAACCCTGCGCTTTCAAGCAAAAAGACGGCGTCTTTCGCCCCCATACCGGTTACGTTCGGTACTAAACCCGGCCGAACCGGCACGTCTTTCACCAACACGTCGTCGTCGCGCCGCTCGGCAGCTACCCAACCCGTTTCCACAGCCGCATCGTCGTAATCGATATCCAGCTCGTCCATCACGTATTCGAGGGCTTTATAGTCGCCGCCTTTTACTGCCGGTACTTTTCGCGCCAACGTATCCTCGGGCAAGTCTTTCGGGCGGAAAGAAAACGTACTCGCATAAATCTTTTCGGCGATATTCCGGCATACGCCGCCCGACATCGTACCTCCGGACGGGTAACCGATTCGCGGACGACGAATCACGACAATGCAGGAATATTTCGGGTTATCGGCCGGAAAATACCCGCAAAAAGCGACTTGGTGACTCACTCCGTTCGCTTTATATCCGGCCCTTCCCTGCGAAATCTGGGCGGTACCCGTTTTCCCGGCAATCCGGATTACATCGGAATGTACCGCCTTGCCGGTACCGTTTTCCACCACTCCGAGCAACATTTCCTTGATTTCGGCCAGCGTTTTATCGGAACAGATGGAAGGATTGATTACCCGTGTGGAAAAAGACTCCACCGTTTTGCCGTTCCGGGCGATGGACCGGGTAAACATCGGCCGCACCATTTTGCCGTTATTGGCTATCGCATTGAAAAAAGTAAGCGTATAAATAGGCGGTATTCCCGTTTCGTACCCGAACGACATCCACGGCAACGTGGTTTTCGACCAGGGATTGGCTTTGTCTTTGGGCGGACGTATCTTGGCCCGGCCCGCTCCCGGTATCTCCAAATCCAGCGGTTCCGTAAGCCCGATGCGGTACAGCCCTTCCACATATTTCTGCGGATTCTTTTCGTAGGCTTTCAGAATCAGCTTGGCCACACCGATATTCGACGAGTACCAAATCGTTTGGGCGGCCGAAATCCGGTGATACCCGCCGTGATTGGCATTGTGGTCGGTCATCCGCGCTCCTTTATACATAAAAATACCGTTCCCCACATCCACCGTATCGTTCGGCGTAACCACCCCGTCTTCGAGCGCCACCATCATCGACGCCACTTTAAAAGTAGACCCCGGCTCCGTTTCGTCGGCTACCGCATGGTTTTTCGTTTCGCCGTATACCCCTTCGCGGATGCGCGCCATATTGGTAATCGCCTTGATTTCGCCGGTTTCCACCTCCATCACCACGGCGGTACCCGACTCGGCATCGATTTCTTTCAGCTTGTCGGTAAGCGACTTCTCGGTAATATCCTGGATATTGATGTCGATGGTAGTATACACGTCACAACCGTCTACCGGCTCTATCTCCACCACATTCGTCCAGCTTCCGCCCACCCGGCGCACCGAGCTCAGCCCGGGCGTTCCCCGAAGCAACGTATCGTATTGCAGTTCCAGGCCGTTTTTTCCTTGCGTAGCCCAACCGTCGTGTATCTCGCCGTACGTATCTCCGATGGTACGGAAGGCGAGCGTGCCGAACGGATGATGCCGCTGTACCATCTGCTTCGTATAAAATCCGCTCTTATACCGGCTCAGCCGCAAAAAAGGATAGCGGCGAATCTCTTTCAAATCCGAGTACGACACTTTTCCCTCGTATAACGGAAACTGGCGGCTCTTGCTTTTCAGCCCGCGCCGGATGTATTCCTTGTAAGCCGCCTGCGAACGATTCTTGAATTTACGCGACAAATAATAGCATAACGAGTCGAGATTATCCCTTTTGCCTTTCAAGAGGGTATCGAGCGCAAACCCGTCGGCCCGGAAATCCAGGTACAGGTAATACCGGGGCACGCTGGTAGCCATCAGCTTGCCGTCGGCCGAGTAAATATTCCCCCTGCCCGGAAGCACCAGCCGGTTCGGCCGTTTCTGGCTTTCGGCCACTTTTTCCCATAACTCCCGTTCCACGAAAGCCGTTTTGAACGTGCACCACAAAATACCGGTTACCACCACGCCCAACGCCAGCACCACGAGGAAATAATAAAGCAGCGTCCGGTTCGTTTTCAATTCGCCTGTATCACCCATACCTGCCTACTTATAAAGTTCGAAAGGCGGCGTTTTAGCCACCTCCAATCCGAGATTATTCTGTTCTATCAGCACCTCCACCTGCGATTGCCGGCTGTTACCGGTGAGCTCGGACGACACGGACAGCGCCTCGAAACGCACGTCGCGCAATTGCTGTTGCAGCCGGTCGATTTCCTTGAGTTTCTGCATACACGAGTAACGGTTGCCGATAAAAAAGAAAATAAGCACCACGATAAGCACCAGCATACGGGTATGCTTCACGATGAAATCCTCTTTCAGGATACCGCCGCCCAGCACATACAAAAGGGAGAAACGTTTCTCCTTTTTTCGCGTCCTTGTTTGTCGCTTTTCTTCCATATCGCCCACCCCAGTTCTTTATCTTTTCTCCGCAATCCGCAATTTAGCGCTCCGCGAGCGAGGATTAACCGCTATTTCTTCTGCGGAGGGAGTAATCACCTTGTTATTGACCAACCGGAACGGACTTTGTACGTTTCCGAAAAAATCCTGCTCCGCTTTGCCTTCGAAGTTGCCGGTTTTCAGAAAGTTCTTCACCAGCCGGTCTTCCAGCGAATGATAAGTAATCACCGACAACCGGCCTCCCGGCTTCAACACGGCAAGCGCCTGGCGAAGCATTTCCTTCAACGCGCGCAATTCGTCGTTCACCTCGATACGCAATGCCTGGAA
>DBGBSM010000279.1:0-4142 GCA_048468815.1 Parabacteroides sp. | reverse complement strand
AGACACGCAAACGGAAAAATTCCGCTAAACGGAAAATGTTTTTTTCGGATATTTTTTACAGGCAGACAATAAACAGAAACAACGGAAGGTAATCTTTCAACTCGGCCCGGAGCTTTTTATAGGCAATACCCATCTGGGTTTCGACGGTATTGACGGAAATAGCGAGTTCGCGGGCTATTTCTTTCTGCTTTTTACCTTCGAGTTTGCTCATGATAAAAATAGTTCTGCATTTTTCCGATAAGGTATCCAGGGCGCGGGAAATCACTTCTTCGATGTCGTCTTCGAAGAACATGCGCTGGTCGAACAATTCCAGCGAATCGAGATTCATCCGCAGCGACAGGAGGTATTCTTCCTGCAACCGGCTGGCGGTTTCGTGCACGACGAGCTGGTGACGCAGGTGGTTGAGGCATTTGTTTTTTATGGAAGTGAACAAATAAGCGATCAGGTTGAGGGACATGCCGAGCATCCGCTTGTTTTCCCAAAGCTCGGCGAACACGTCGTGCACTATATTTTCGGCCTCTTCTTCCGAAACAACGTATTCGTTGGCGAAACGTTTCATTTTCGAGAAATAAGCAAGATAAATCTCTTCAAACCGAGCTTGTGCCGTTCGGTGGTCGGGTGTATCGATTTCCATAGGTTAATTAGTTAGTTCCGTACGAAACTACCGGGCTTTTCCCCTTGCAAATATAAATTATTTATAAAAGAAACGCTTAACCGGATGCAACAAAATCCGACTTTTCGGGAAACAACCGTTCCGGGAGGCCCGGACAATACCGGATTGCTATTAAAAGCGCACTTCCGGCAAAAAAACGAATCGACGTTTCGTTTTATCTCCGTAAGTGAACCGGCAAAGTACGGGTTTCATGGAAACCGGTAAGCAGATTTTAGCGGCTTTCGGATTCCGAGGGTCAGAACAGCGCCGTTAGCAACCGCTCTATTTCCCGGGTTATCTCCTTTCCCTCGCATCCGTACTGGTTTACGACAAGGGCTACCGCATACTCCCTGCCACCCGATTCGATATAGCCTGCATAACTCCGTACCCGGCTCATGCTACCGCTTTTCAGCCGTGCATTTCCTTGTAGCTTCGTTCCTTTCAGGAAATTCTTTACCGAGCCTTCCTGCCCGGCCAACGGCAAAGAGGCATAAAACGTTTCCCCGTTTGCCGAACGGGTACGCATGTATACCAGCAAATCCGTAAGAAAGCCGGCCGAAAGCTTATCCGTTACGGCTAATCCCGAGCCGTCGTACATCCACAGCGACGCAACATCCAGGCCTTGTTGTTCCCAATACTCTTTCACCGCTTCCGTTCCCTTCTCGAAAGAGGAAACCGGTTCCGGTTTACCGGCAAGGGAGGAACCATACCGGTTGCCGATGGTTTTCAACAGAATATCCGCATATAGGTTCTGGCTTACTTCGTTGGTAATCCGTACAATCGTATCCAACGAAGGCGAAAAAGTGGTAACGAGCTCTGTCCGCTTCGCCGGATGCCAGGTTCCTTTTTCCTGTAATAACCGATAGCACGACGGTTCTTTTTCAACAGAAATTCCCTGTTCGCACAGGAATCCGGTAACGTATTCCGCCAGAAAAAGAGCCGGGTCGGGAATATCGCCTTTCAACGGATACGACTCGCGCTTGCTGGGTACCGTACCGAGCAAATACCGTTCGTTACCGAACGGAACGCCGGAAATGTAATACTCGCCCGCTTTACCGGAAATACAGCGCAACCGGTTATGAAAAGTCAACCCGATCCGGGGCTGCACCTGTTTGATAACGGGCACACTGCCGCTATCGCCGGTTTGCAGCCGGATAGTATAATTATTATCGAATACGGTAATGCCATACGAGCCGGCGCCGTAGTAACTGCCGAGGTCTTCGTTCACCCATTTCCAGGAAAGTCCCTGCTGGTCGAAACAACTTTCGTCCGCTACCACGGCTCCTTTTATTTGTTTTATTCCGGCCTTCCGTACGGCTTTCAGCCAGGGTTGCAGAAAGTCACAGGGAGGCGTATCCTTTAAATGCCGGGAACCGAGAGTAGGGTCGCCGCTTCCGCGGACATACAAATTTCCATCCAGTACGCCGCCGACGATTTTTCCGTCATATTCCAACACCGTGGGAAAAGTATATTCTTTACCCAATACTTCCAAGGCGGTGGCGGTAGTAACGGTTTTCATCACCGAGGCGGGGGTTACTTGCAAGCCGGAGTCGTAAGCATATACTTCCTTGCCTGTGGAAAGGTCTTTTACCGATAGGCCGAAGGTCGCGCCTTTCATGCAAGGAAGAGCCAAAAAGCGTTTTACCGGCAACGGAATGGTTTCGGCAAAAGGGGAGGCAAAATACAGATTATGCGAGTTGGCCGTATTATCAGCCCGGACTGCCGTCACAGAGTGTTTCCCGGCTTGTACGGCCGGTTGCGCCGGCAGATGGAGAACTGTTCCCGCCAGCAAAAGAAAGAGCATGTATTTTTTCGTAAGCATGTCTGAAGGTGTTTCGTGTAATTCGTTAACTTTGTAGCATACAAAGATAAAAACATTTGCCATGGGCTCAACCGTTAACAAGCCTTTTACCTTCGACCGGGTAGTACGTATCCTTTTCAGCATCCTGATTATCGGTGCCGTTATCTATATTCTCGCCGTATTGCGTACGGCACTCCTGCCGTTCCTGATTGCGTGGCTCCTGGCCTACATCCTCCAGCCGTTCGTGGTATTTTTCCAATATAAGGTGGGATTGAAAAGCCGGGTATTGTCGATTATTGCGGTTATGTTGTCGGTGATACTGGTAATAGGACTGATTACCTGGGCGGTGATTCCGTCGATTTCACAGGAAATCGATAAAACTACGGAATTGTTGCAAGGCGACGGAACCGACCGGAGCAATATTCCGTTTATCCCCCAGTCGTGGCTCGACTACCTGAAAGAGCATATCCACGAAGAACAATTCCAGGAATTTTTCAACCGCGACAACATGCTGAACGCCGTTAAACAAATCGCTCCGCAGCTTTGGGCGCTTCTGTCGAACACGTTTTCCGTTATCCTTAGCATCGCCGTGGTATTCGTTACGTTCCTGTACTTGTTCTTTATCTTGCTGGACTACGAAAAAATAGCGAACGGCTGGCTTCACCTGGTTCCGGAAAAGTACCGTCCGTTCGTAAAAGAACTGTCGGGCGATGTGGAAGGCAGCATGAAGCGTTACTTTCGCGGCCAAACCTTGGTGGCGCTTTGCGTGGGCATTTTATTAGCCATCGGCTTTAAAATCATCTCGTTCCCGTTGGGTGTATCACTAGGTCTGTTTATCGGGTTCCTTAACCTGATTCCTTACCTGCAAACGTTGGGAATTATACCGATGATTCTGCTCAGCTTGCTCAAATCGGCCGAAACGGGCGAGAACTTCTGGATTATCTTCGGCTTATCCTTATTGGTGCTGGGCATCGTACAGGTGATTCAGGATTTATACTTAACCCCGCGTATAATGGGTAAGGCAATGGGCCTGAATCCGGCGGTAATCCTCCTCTCGCTATCGGTATGGGGCACATTATTAGGCTTTATCGGCCTTATTGTAGCATTACCGCTTACCACCTTGGTACTTTCGTACTACAAGCGTTTCGTACTGCACGAACAGCCGATTTCTTCGAAAAGCAGCTCCTCCTCGCCTTCTTTTTTCAAAGGAAAAATACCGACCGACAAAAAAAATCCATCTTAATTCTTGCATATTTCAATTTTAACCGTACCTTTGCACCCGCATTACAACAGTAACGCATAGGCTGATTCGCTAGCTCAGCTGGTAGAGCACATCCCTTTTAAGGATGGGGTCCTGGGTTCGAACCCCAGGCGGATCACATAAGAACAAAGCCAAACGGCGACAAAAAAGAGACAAGTCCTACAATATCAACGTATTGTAGGACTTTTTTTATTGTTTCAGTCTTGCCTGAAAGACAAAAAAGGGGCACGAAAAGACAGGACCAAAGTATCCAAATCGTACCCTCTTCCCCAAAAAACGATTAGGGGGTACGATTGTCTGGAAATGGCTTACTTTTGACGTGATTTGTCTATGAGCCACAACAAACCTGAAGATTCGCCAGGAAAGGACACAGATCGTCTGCTCCATTCGCAACAACCACTTCCCGAAAGATAACGGAAACGACAAGA
>DBGBSM010000278.1:0-3747 GCA_048468815.1 Parabacteroides sp. | reverse complement strand
CTATTAACCGACAAAAATAAAGTATTCGTATAAATAACGGATGATATAACGATTTTTAAATAATAACCCGGGCGGTAAAAAACGTTTTTCCAGTTTTTATATAATCCGTTCCTTTCTTGTAGCGCTTTTTCCCGGTTAGCGGAACGCTTTCAGGAAAAGACCTGCTTATTTTTACGTAACGACGGCAAATAACCGGACGGTATACGAGTAAATCTTTTATTTGTGCTTAACTTTGTTCGCTGTAAACCAATTTATAGCCATTTTATCATGAAGAAACTTTTTTTTCCGGCGCTGGCATGGCTCTTTTTTACGGGAGCCAGTGCGCAGGACACTCCTCTGTGGATGCGGTATTGCACTATTTCACCCGACGGAAGCAGCATCGCATTTACCTACAAAGGCGATATTTATTCCGTACCGGTAAACGGCGGCCAAGCTACCCAATTAACTTCGAACCCGGCCCACGACACGCGTCCGGTATGGTCGCCCGACGGCAAGCGAATCGCTTTCGCTTCGAACCGGAACGGCAATTTCGATATTTACCTGATGCCCAAAGACGGAGGAACGCCCCGCCGGCTTACTACGCACACGGCCAACGAATATCCGGAGGCTTTTACCGACAACGAACATATCCTTTACTCGGCAGCCATTCAGCCGGATGCTTCCGACGGGCAGTTTCCTTCGGGTATCTTTTTCCAGGTTTATCGTACCGACACCGCCGGAAAACGGCCGGAAATGTTTTCGTCGATGCCGATGCAGCACATCGCTCCCGACCTGAAAGGCGAGCGTTTCTTATACACGGATGTAAAGGGATACGAAGACCCCTGGCGCAAACATCACCGGTCGTCTATCACACGCGACGTATGGATGTACACTCCCGGCGATGAAAAGCGGTTCGATAAAATCACCTCGTTCCGGGGAGAAGACCGGAATGCCGTATGGATACCCGGCGGAAACGGATTTTATTACCTGAGCGAGCAAAACGGCAGTTTCAACGTGTACCGGTCGGATTTGGCCGGTACGAACGTGCAGCAGCTTACCACCCACACTACCCACCCGGTACGTTTCCTTTCCGTTGCTTCCGACGGAACGCTTTGTTACGGGTACGACGGGGAAATCTATACGCTGAAACCGGGAAGCGCGCCCGTTAAAGTTCCGGTACGGATTGTAAGCGACAAGCTGGAGAACGACAAAATATACCAGTTGAAAAATACGGGTGCCACGGAAATCGCGGTTTCTCCTTCCGGCAAGGAAGTGGCGTTTATCGTACGGGGCGACGTGTACGTTACCAGTATGGAATACGAAACCACCCGGCGCATTACCGATACCCCTCAGCAGGAACGGAATATCGACTTCAGTCCCGACGGGCGCACGGTGGTTTATTCGTCGGAGCGGAACGGCATGTGGGGCGTTTATACTACGAAATTGGTGCGGAACGACGATAAGGCGTTTACATATGCCCGCGAGTTGAAAGAAGAACCGCTGGTAGTCAGCGAAAAGGCTTCTTTCCAACCGATGTTCTCGCCCGACGGAAAAGAAGTGGCTTTCCTGGAAAACCGTACTACGTTGCGGGTAATTAACCTGGCGACCAAAAAGATACGTACCGTTTTAGACGGGAAATACAATTATTCGTACTCGGACGGCGACCAACAGTACCGCTGGTCGCCCGACAGTAAATGGTTCCTTGTCGAGTATATCGGTACCGGCGGATGGAATAATCACGACATCGCTTTGGTGAAAGCCGACGGAAGCGGCCAGGTGGTCGATCTTACCGAAAGCGGTTACTCCGACGGAAATCCCAAGTGGGTGATGAACGGAAAAGCCATGATCTGGTCGTCCGACCGGGCCGGTTTCCGCAGCCACGGAAGCTGGGGTGCGCACCGGGACGTGTATATGCAGTTTTTCGACGGGGAAGCGTACGATAAGTTCCGGCTGAGCAAGGAAGAGCAGGCATTAGCGGAAGAAAAAGAAAAGGCGGAAAAAGAGGATAAAGAGAAAAGCGACTCCGAAGAAAAAAACAAAAAGAAGAAAAAAGAAACCGGAAAAAAAGAAAAGGTAACCGAGCCGCTTACTTTCGATCTGGAAAACCGGACCGACCGCATAATACGTCTTACCATGCATTCGTCGGCATTAGGCGATGCCGTACTTACGCCTAAGGGCGACAAGTTGTATTATTGCGCCGCTTTCGAAAGCGGATACGATTTGTGGGAACGGAACTTCAAGGAAAATACCACCAAGTTGCTTCTCAAGGGCGTAGGGGGCGAAATGTTCCTGGATAAAGAAGGCGAAAACATCGTTCTTCTTTCCGGCGGAAAAATCAAAAAAGTAACTGTCAAGGACAATACGATAAAAGAAGTTACGTTCAAAGCACCGTTCGATTACCGCCCGCGCGAAGAAAGAGAATATATTTTCCGCCATGCCTGGCAACAGGTAAACGACAAGTTCTATACGGCCGACATCCACGGTATCGACTGGGAAGGATACGAAAAGGCTTACGAAAAATTCTTACCTCATATCGATAACAATTTCGATTTCCAGGAAATGTTGTCCGAATTGCTGGGCGAGCTGAACGGGTCGCATACGGGCGCCCGGTATTATGCACCGGCTCCGGCCTACAGCACGGCTGCATTAGGTGTCTTTTTCGACAACCGGTATGCCGGCGACGGGTTGAAAATCGAGGAGATTGTAAAAGGCGGCCCGCTTACGCGCGCCGGCAGTAAAATAACGGAAGGATGCATTATCGAAAAAATAAACGGCTCTCCGGTCAGGGCAAACGAAAATTACTATCCTTTACTCGACGGGAAAGCCGGGAAGAAGGTGTTGCTATCCGTATATAACCCGGTTACCAGGCAGCGTTTCGAAGAAGAGGTGAAAGCCGTTTCGTACGGCGAACAGTCCGGTTTGCTGTATAAGCGTTGGGTAAAACAACGGCAGGCTATGGTAGAGAAGCTTTCGGATGGACGGATCGGATACGTGCATGTAAAAGGGATGGACAGCCCGAGTTTCCGCGAAGTATACTCGGAAGTGTTAGGCCGTTACCGCAATGCCGAAGCGATTATCGTAGATACGCGTCACAACGGGGGCGGCTGGTTGCACGACGACCTGGTTACCTTGTTGAGCGGAAAAGAGTATCAGCGTTTCGTACCCCGGGGGCAATACATCGGAAGCGACCCGTACAACAAGTGGCTGAAACCGTCGGCGGTTTTGGTGTGCGAGGATAATTATTCGAACGCACACGGATTTCCGTATGTGTACAAAACGTTAGGCATAGGTAAACTGATAGGTGCGCCTGTGCCGGGAACCATGACGGCGGTGTGGTGGGAAAAACAAATCGACCCCACGCTCGTTTTCGGTATCCCGCAAGTGGGTGTACAGGATATGGAGGGCCGTTACCTGGAGAACCAGCAATTGGAACCGGATATCGAGGTATACAACGACCCGGCGTCGTTGCTGAAGGGCGAAGACAAACAACTGGAGAAAGCGGTGGAATACTTGCTCGGACAACTTGCCAGGTAACGTTTGGGAATAAATCGCCGTGAAAACGAAACGGCGATGCGATACGGAAGCACGGGGATGTAGGATAAAGATGCATCTCCGTGCTTTTTTATTGTGCCGGGTGGTTTTTCGGAAAGGTTGATTTCCGGCGGTTCAGGCGGATTCGTAAACTTTTCGGGCAAAATTATTGTGTTTTGTTCGATTTTTCTTCCGACTTTTGTACCTAAATAAACAAAGATAGGCTGCGCTTCGACC
>DBGBSM010000277.1:0-2583 GCA_048468815.1 Parabacteroides sp. | reverse complement strand
CGGCTTACCCGGCTCGGCCAGTTCCAACGGCTTGAAGTCGGCAGCGCTTACCAGGCGCGTTTCATCCGCCGGGTCTACCAGATCCGGTTGGTTGGCAATACAATAGAGTTTAACGAACAGCCCTTTTTTCAGGCTCAAAAGAGCAGTCGTCTTATCGGATGCGCCGTCGTCCGGGCTTTCCAATTCGAGCTCGGTGGCGCCTGCGGGTAAGTCGCTCCGGTTTTCGCGGTAGGCGAACCGTTCCTGGTAGGTGTAAACCCCGTCTTCGGCTTCACTACCGAAGACATAAATATCCAAAGCGGAAATTTTATTTTCCACCGCCGTGGCGATAGGAGCTTCCGCCGCTTTCGTAACGGCGCCTTCGTCGCTACCGGCCGATTTGGTAGTACTTCCTACAGAAAGCTGGTTCCTGAACGTTACCAGCACCTCCTGGCGGGGAGCGCCGGAACCGGCGCCCGGTGAATCGGGGCCTGTGGGTTCTCCCTCGCGCGTTTCCGCCGTACAGCTTATCAGCACGAATCCCACGATAGCCGTACTTAGTTTCCGTAAAACATTCATTCCTGTTTTTTCTGTTTATTTATTTCTGTTTTAATCCTTATCTATTCTTTCCGGTGAAAATTCCTGTCTTTCGTCCGGAATGCAGCCAGTGCCGCTTCCTTCGGAAAGACAGGTAAAGTATAGTACCGGCTGTTCCGGCCCGGAAAGCACCCGAGCGTTATCAAGGCGGCGTTACCGGTGAAGATTCCGGTACTACCACATTGATTATTTGATCGCCTCCTCCCGGAATCTTATTCGCAAACGTAATCGCTCCGTCGGCTTTGCCGGCCGAAACATCCGCACCTTCCACGATAGAAGCGGTTAACGTAACGATTACTTTCCCATCCGATACGGCTGTTTCTTCCGACGTAACGGCCAGCCAATCGGCACCGCCTGTTACCGAAGGCGTAACTCCCTCGGGCGAGCTTACCCGGATAGAGAATCCGTTGGCCGCCGTTCCTTCGAGCGTAACCGTGGAAGTGGCTTCGGCATAGCTGTTGTTTTCATTTCCTTTATTATCGAAACTTCCGGTTACTACCGAAACCGACGGGTCTTTCAATACCACATTCACTATCGTTTCGGCACCGGTTGCCGTAGCGACGAACTTCAACCTTCCGGCTGCGGGAATCGGAGTTTGAGCCGCAGCGAGCGTGAGCGTATAATCGCCCGAAGCATCCGATAAGCTGGCCGGTGTAACGGTAAGCCAGTCGCAACCGGTTGCCTCTACACGGCTTCCCGTAGCGCCTTCGATTTCTGCTGCCGTAACGGTAAGCACCTTGGCCGAGTTCGCCGCATTGTATAAGGTAAGCGTACGGGTGGCTGCATCGTACTTATTCAGGTTGCCGGCTGCATCGGAAGCCGAAACGGCTATTTCCGGACCGGGAACAGGAACGACACGGATTTCTTTTTTCTTTCCGCTGGCGAGGTTGGTCAAGCGGATGGTAACCGGTTGGATACGGGTGAAACGGGCCAACTCGTCGGCGGGAACCGTTTTGTAAGCGAATACCGTATCGAGCGACGCTCTCGTTACTTCGGCCGCGCGCGGAGCCGGGTCGATTACCAGCCAGGGGTCGCCCTCGTAAATCAGTTTTTCCTCGATAGGCGCGTTGCTGCCTACATGGAAAGCGAATTGCGTTCCGTCGATAGCCAGGGCGCTTACGGAGCCGTCGGCAAGCACTTGTGCGCCGGTAGCCGGATAGGCGCCGTCGGTTATCAGTTCGACAGGGTCGTCCGAAAAACCGTTATCCGGTTCGTACTGGTCTACTTCTTCGCCGTCTTCCCAAGGAAGCACACTCATCGTAAAATCGAGTTTGCTGTCGCCGGCATCGGTAATCGTAACGGTATACCGGTGGTTGGCCGCCACCTCGATGTAATTGCCCAAGCCGCCTACCGGTTCGAAATAAATCGGATAGGATACTTCGCGCTGCTCGGTTTTGTTGGGGTAATAAGTTCCTTTCAACAACAAGTAACCGGCATCTTCCTTCGGGCTGGGATAAATATAAAAGGCGCCCGGCACCCGGGTGGTATACAAATTGGCAAGCTCGTTATTCATGCTTCCTTGCTGCGCCGCCGTTACGGTACGGGCGGGATAGCGAATCAAATCGTCGGCTGCGGCCGGCGTAGTTCCTAACGGTTTGACCGGAAAATAGGTACATCCTTTCCGGCCGTTGACCATCACGATTTCCGTGAGCTTGAACTTGGATTTTTCCGAATCGTTGATTACATCGAAGCGGGCTACCATCCGGTTGAGCATCACGCTCGACTGGAGCTTGGCGGTCATAGCCATTCCGGTAAGGTCGATGGCCGTGCTTACGGCTCCGGCCATCGGCAACGGCGTAGCTATCGTATCGGCGGCTGTTTCCGGATTAATAAGCGCCGTATGGAGCGCTTCGAAATCGGCCAGCGTAGGACGCCCAGGCGTAACTACGTTCGTAATTTGGCCGGGTGCCGTTTGGCTCAACGGGGCGAAATCGGTATACTCGGTTACGGTGCCGTCGGCAGCGGTGGCATACAGTTTCGTTTGGTTGGCGATACAGAGCAGCTTTA
>DBGBSM010000276.1:0-2722 GCA_048468815.1 Parabacteroides sp. | reverse complement strand
GCCATATGTATCTTATTGGTACGGAACTCTTCGAGCAAATCGTCGATTTTCTTGGTTTCGGGCACGAAATAGGCCGGCCGGATGAGGCTTTGCCACCGGAACGCTTCTGGTTTTTCCAGGTACGGCAGCAAATCCTTGATGTACAAAATGCCTTTTATATTATCTTCGGAGCCCGAATACACCGGAATGCGTGAATAACCGGAACGGATAATAAAGTCGAGCACCTCGCGGAAATTCATCTTGATGTCGATATCTTCCACATCGAAGCGGGGCGTCATGATTTCGCTCGCCGTAGTATCGTAAAACTTGATAATCTCGGCCAGCATTTCCTTTTCCTCCGGAATCTCGTCCGACGTAAGTTCGAGCGCTTTCGACAACTCGTCGACCGACAAATCGTATTTTTTCTTCGCCAGCGCCTTGTTAATCACCGTAGTGGAAGTAACCAGCAACCTGGAAAGGGGATACGTGAGTTTTTCCATAAACCGCAGCGCGGAAGCCGAAAAGCGGGCAAAGCTCAGGGCGTTTTTCTGAGCATAGATTTTCGGCATGATTTCGCCGAACAACAGCAAAAGGAAAGTAAGCACCACGGTTTCCAGTACGAAACCGAATACGGGCGCTTGTGAAAAGTTGAAAATCGCATGGAAAGCGTATGTACAAAGCATCACGATAGCCACATTCACGAAATTATTGGCTATCAGGATAGTGGCCAGCAAATACTCCGAGTTACCCAGCAATTGCCTGATAACCGAGTCGGCCGGGGCCCGGCCTTCTTTAATATCGTTTACATCATTCGGTTCGAGCGAGAAGTACGCCACTTCCGACGCCGACACGAAACCCGACACGAACAACAGGAGTACGGCGAGCGCCAGTGCCACGATAGCACCGGTAGTTACCGCCTGTACGGTTACATCATTCAATAAACCCGATAAAAAATAATCTGAATCCAAGGGATACCGTATTAGTTAAACAATCGGATCACCCGGCTGCCTTTCCGGGAGGCCGGGCGATCCTTCGATTTCTTAAAAAGGCAAATCGTCCGCCGGGTCGTTCTCTCCCATCGGAGAAGCCGGAGCGGACGACGGCTGCTGGTAAGTTTGTGCAGGCTGTTGCTGTGCGTAAGGCTGCGCAGCCGGTTGCTGTGCACCGGTATTCGCCTGGGCTCCGCCCTGTTGCGAGTCGTCCCGGCGGCTTCCGCTGGAGAAGAACTCGATGCGGTCGGAATGGATTTCCACCACGTACCGCTTATTGCCGCTCTGGTCGTCGTACGAACGGGTGCGTATCTTCCCCTCCACATACACGAACGAACCTTTTTTCACCCATTTTTCAACGAATTGCACCTGGTCGCGGCGTACCACTACATTATGCCATTCCGTTCTTTCGGGAACCACCGTTCCATTAGCTAAGGTATAGCCTCTTTCGGAAGTAGCCAGCGGGAAATTCGCTACTGCCGCTCCACTGTCGAAATACCGTACATCGGGGTCTCTGCCCACGAAGCCGATTAAAATAACTTTGTTCAACGACATCGTCTATTAATTTATTAGTTATGTTTTGTATCACAACGATAGTGCGGACCGGGTTCGCCCGGTTACGCCGGAAGGCAGCCTATCGTTGTTTCTTCCGGATACAAAGAAACGGATTTTCAATCATTTTACAAAGTTTCACCCTGTTTTCTCCATATAAATATGTATCAGGCGCGGAATGGCGTATTTTTCCATTTCGCCGCAGGGTATTTTAAGGTAAGAACGCAAGCCGGGCCCTTCCGTACGGATTTCCACCTTATAAAAAGTAGCATACAAAATCCGGTGGGAAAGAACATGCTTTCGGTTCGCCAACCCTACGGTGATAACCGGGTCGGGTATTCCTTCGAACAAAGTACGGAAAGCCTTTGTTGCGCTCAGGGCGGCGAAATCGGCCGGCGAGTCGGTTTCGATTAACGGAAACTCGAACAAACCTTCCCAGATGTCTTTCCCGCCGCGCCGGTTGAGGTACGTAAACCGGTTATCGCATACGATATGGAAGTAATGGAAATAACGTTCTTTCACTTTCGTTTTTTGCTGTTTCACCGGGTAGCGTGTTTCGGCGCCTTCGGTCCGGGCGGCACACCATTCGGCCACCGGGCAAAACATACATTGCGGATTGGCCGGCGTGCAATGCAACGCACCGAACTCCATCATCGCCTGGTTGTGCAACCCGGCTTCCGTTTTGTTCATCAGGTTGCCCGCCAACGCGGCGAACAGTTTTTTCCCTTGTACCGAGTCGACGGGTGTTTCCTCGGCATAGAGCCGCGACAATACCCGGAACACATTGCCGTCGACCACCGGATAAGGCTGGTTCCAGGCAAAAGAAACAATGGCCGCCGCCGTATAGTCGCCGATTCCTTTCAACGACCTTACGTCATCGTAGCGACTGGGAAAAACCCCGCCGAACCGGCCAGCAATCATTTTGGCGGCGGCATGCAGGTTGCGGGCGCGGCTGTAATAGCCCAATCCTTGCCAATATTTCAACACTTCGTCTTCCGAGGCTTCCGCCAGCGCCGCCACATCCGGGAAACGCGCCATAAACCGGTAAAAATAATCCAACCCCTGGTTCACCCGGGTTTGCTGAAGGATAATCTCGGATATCCATATCGTATACGGGTCGGCGGTATCGCGCCAGGGAAGCTCCCGTTTATGTTCTCGGTACCAGCCGATAAGCCGGCTGCTGATTTGACGTTCCTTTTCGG
>DBGBSM010000275.1:0-2254 GCA_048468815.1 Parabacteroides sp. | reverse complement strand
CCATACAGTACGGCTGATGACAATAATTTATATTTTCCGTCGACGATAAGGGAATCTTTTAATTCGGTGATGGCCGTAGCTTCCATGCTCAAAGTTTTTTGATCTTTGAACGAACGGTAATTGCCAACGGTAAAATTGATTAGCATGATGGTATCGCTTAGGTGTAATCGGATAACACCACAAAGATAGGAAAAGTTCGTATTTATATTCTGAAAAGTGAGAATTTTTCTCACTTTTCAGAATAATGTATCGGAGTTTTTCTTTTTATAAACTGACGTTATTTTCGAGGAACAACAGGAGTTGTTCGAACGTAACGTCTTTCAGAATCACCTTTTTATCTTTATCCAACAGGTACAGCGTAGGGATGGCTTTGAGGTCGTACAACTCCTCGTTCCGCATTTTCAGCTCCTTGTCGTAGCCGTTTATCCATTCGCGCGGCACTACCGCAAGATGTTTTTTCCAGGCGGTAATATCCTCGTCGGGGTACAAGGCTACGATTTTCAGCAGTTTCTTTTTCTGCATTTCCGCAATCAACGGCGAGGCGGTAAGCTGCTCGTGTACCGTTTTGCACATATTGCAGTCGGGGTTGTAGAAGAAAAGAACCACATAAGGCGAGGCCACTCCGTATAAACGGCCGCTGGCGCCCGAAGCGAGTGTATAGCCGAAATCGGTCGCTTTCGCACCCGGACGGTTGCGCAAAGCCAGGTCGAGCAGGTGTTGCGGACGTATCTTATGCACTTCGTCAGTGAGGGGCGAAGCGAGTATTTGCTCCAGTACGGGAATATAAAGCTCTTCGTTTCGCATCGGCGAATTAGGGTCGTGCAGGTATTTTTCGTACAACTCCCCGAAGTGGGCGAACATGGCCGAATCGGCTTCCGCTTTGGCTAACATCCCTTTTATCGCTTCGGTAGCTACGCCGGGCGAGGAAGTGTAATTCAGCACGTCGATGTAGTTCGACAACGCCTGTTCGGTTACCTCCGGCTGGCCGATATAAGAGGTGTCGGCAAAATTGAAATGGTCCCAGTAATGCAGCGCCAGGTAATCGGCCCGTTGTGCCGGGTCGGAAATCGTGATAGGCACTTCCGCCATGATAAATTCCTTTTTTACCGGTACCTGTTGCGCCGGGGCCGGGCTTTTCCCCGAGGTGCATCCGGTAGCGATAAGTAATACAGAGAGCCCGATTATCAACTGTTTCATGCGTTTATGTATGATGAACTACGTATTCAGATGGCACAAATATACCTTTTTCCGTTCAAAAATACGCGCGGAAGTAAGGAAATTCCACCGGAACAGGGCGGATACGCCGGTGAACAAATCCGAATCAGCCGAGTTATAATACTATAAATCAAAATCACTTCATTATGGGATTCCTTTGGTATATAATAATCGGTATCGTAGCCGGGCTGGCAGCCGGCAGGCTGATGCGCGGAGGCGGCTTCGGCCTTATCATCAATTTGCTGGTGGGTATTATCGGCGGCGTGCTGGGCGGCTGGCTTTTCGGACTGGTAGGAATCAATGTGGGCAACGGCGTAGTGGGGAGCCTGATAAGCTCTACCGTCGGGGCGATATTCTTGCTTTGGGTAGTGTCGTTGTTCAACCGGTAGGGATTCCGGAAGATAAACGAAGGCGCGGAAACACGATAATCGGTGTATTTCCGCGCCTTTGTATTCGGCGGTTGCGGCGTACCTAAGCGTATGCCGGAAGTTTATTTGCCTATCTCTATTGCTGGCTCGCAAATATCATCTGGAATGTGCAATCCGATGGCGGTTCCGGCTCGGTGCTGTCGGTTTGCACGTAAAAGGCAACGTAACCCGGGCTATAGTCGAAAGTATAGTGCCGGGTATATGCATACCCGAAGCGATCTACAAAGTTTTCTATGTAAGGAAGTGTCGTTTTGGCCTGTACGTCTTCTCCTTCCGGGTAATAAAAAATATAACCGATAACGATGCCGTCTTCAAAATCGGAGGGATATATCTTATCGTCTTCGAATACATATTTATAAGTTACATTTCCGTCCGGAGCTACATATCTTTCCCAGTCTCTTGCTAACACGGTATACGTAGGCGAGTAAATATCCAGGCCGATTCCCGGTTCACCTGGTTCACCCGGAGGGCCGGCCGGCCCTTCGCAAGCCATCGCTACCAGCGCCAATAACATCAATAAAGCGAATTTTTTCATTTTCAATTGTTTATTAGTTTACTATTCGATTTGTCCGGTATCCGGGCAGGCGGCCCCTGCCGTTAACCAGCGTGAT
>DBGBSM010000274.1:0-6219 GCA_048468815.1 Parabacteroides sp. | reverse complement strand
ATTGAGTGATTACTTTTTAGGGAGTTCGCGTAAACCGTAAATCTTGGAGCTCCACGGAGAATAATTTCTGGCCACTTTCCGGATGGTAAGAACGGTGTTTTCCATATCGTGCGCGTCTTCCGAGAATTCGTATAAAGCGGTGGCGATCGCTGCGAATACTTCGCCCGATACTTCGCCGGGAACTACGGTTTCGCCGGATGTTCCTTTCTTGGCATTCCGTTTGCTGATGGAAATAGCCAGCTTCCCTATTTGTTTAAACACCAGGAAAAGAAGCAACAAGCCCATAAAAACCACCGCCATAGCGGTAATGGTCATCCCTACGCCGAATGCATCGTTACGTTTGAAATTATCGATTTTTTCATTGGAGTCCAGCGTAACGTTGTTGGTGCTGGGAGTTACTTTGGCCAGGCTTGTCCATTCGCCGGCTCCGTCGAGAGAACGTCCGTAGCTTATGTCGGCCGTTTGTGCGGCGGGAACGGTAATTTCGTCGATAAGCGTTTTACCGTCCGAGTCGTATAAAGCTACATAGTTTTCCTTCTCCGGGTCGAGCGTAAAGTTCAAATGAAAAGTTCCGCGATTCGGGTCGTCGTCGGCCCAAAACAGAACATGTTGCCGGGGATGTATTTTGGTAAGCACGTCCCCTTTGGGAATCATGTATTTCTTCGGATTGTTCTTGTCGTTTGTCAGGAAACAACCTTTTATGTCTACCGTGGCAGCCGAACTATTGTATATTTCGATCCAGGGATTCTTCTTTCCGTAATCGTCGAGAAAATTATCCTGGTTGATCACCAATACTTCGTTTATCCGTAGCGAGGTAGGGCGTTGCGCCTTTACTCCGAACGAAACGAGCAAAGCGAAAAGCACCAATACCCCTATTTTCTTTTTAATCATACTCACTGTCGTTTTAAAGTTTATAGAGGCATGTTATCGTGTTTCTTTGCAGGATTGGTGAGCTTTTTAGTCTGCAATTGCTGCAAGGCGCGTATAATACGGAAACGGGTGTTACGCGGTTCGATTACGTCGTCGATGTAACCGTACTGTGCAGCGTTATACGGGTTGGCAAACGCCTTTTTGTATTCGCCTTCTTTTTCCGCAGCGCATTTGGCCGGGTCTTCGGCCGCCGCCACTTCTTTGGCAAAAATAATTTCTACGGCGCCGCTGGGGCCCATTACGGCGATTTCGGCGGTAGGCCATGCATAGTTCATGTCGCCGCGAAGGTGCTTGGAGCTCATCACGCAATAAGCGCCGCCGTACGATTTACGCAACGTAACCGTTACCTTGGGTACGGTGGCTTCGCCGTAGGCATAAAGCAACTTGGCTCCGTGCAGAATTACTCCGTTATATTCCTGTCCGGTACCCGGAAGGAAGCCCGGAACGTCTACCAACGTAACCAACGGAATATTGAATGCGTCGCAGAAACGGACGAACCGGGCTGCCTTACGCGAAGCATTGCTGTCCAGGCAACCGGCCATTACCTTGGGCTGGTTGGCGATGATTCCTACCGATTGGCCGTTGAAGCGGGCGAATCCTACGATAATGTTCTGGGCATAGTCTTTGTGCACTTCCAGGAATTCGTGGTTGTCGACGATTGTTCCGATTACGCCGTACATATCGTAAGCCTGGTTGGGATTATCGGGGATAATGTCGTTCAGTTCGTCGTCGAGCCGGTCTATCGGGTCTTTGCATTCCAATAGCGGCGTTTCTTCCAGGTTGTTCTGGGGAATATAACTGATGAGTTGGCGGATTAACGACAATCCGTCTTCTTCCGTATCCACGGCGAAATGGGCAACGCCCGACTTGGTGGTATGTACGCTGGCTCCTCCTAATTGTTCCTGGGTAACGTCTTCGCCGGTAACGGTTTTTACTACTTTCGGACCTGTGAGGAACATATAGCTGGTACCCCGTGTCATGATGTTGAAATCCGTGAGGGCAGGCGAATAAACGGCGCCGCCGGCGCACGGGCCGAAAATACCGGATATCTGGGGAACTACGCCGGAAGCCAGGATATTACGCTGGAAAATCTCCGCGTAGCCGGCCAATGCGTTCACCCCTTCCTGGATACGGGCGCCTCCCGAGTCGTTCAAACCGATAACGGGCGCTCCCATCTTCATTGCCTTGTCCATGACTTTACAGATTTTCATCGCCAGCGATTCCGATAACGCACCGCCGAACACGGTAAAGTCTTGTGCATAAATGTATACCAGGCGTCCGTCGATGGTTCCGTATCCTGTTACGATACCGTCGCCCAGGTATTTGGTTTTTTCGATTCCGAAGTTGGTGCAACGGTGTTGAACGAACATGTCGAACTCTTCGAAGCTGCCTTCGTCGAGAAGCATGGCGATGCGTTCGCGCGCTGTATATTTTCCTTTTTTGTGTTGGGATTCGATTCTTTTTTCTCCGCCGCCTAAACGGGCTTGTTCACGCAATTGAATAAGCTCTTTTACCTTTTCAAGTTGGTTGCTCATAATGTTACAATTTGTTATTAGGATGAATATTCGGCTTATTTAGGTTGTTCGCAAAGCTCGGTCAATACGCTGCAAGTCGATTTGGGGTGAAGAAAAGCGATGCTCAGCTTTTCCGCGCCGCCTCTCGGGGCTTTGTCGATCAGGCGCACGCCTTTGGCTTCCGCTTCGGCTAACGCTTCGCTTACCGAGGGTACGTTGAATGCGATGTGGTGGATGCCTTCGCCTCGTTTTTCGATGAATTTGGCGATTGTACTGTCTTCGCTGGTGGGTTCCAACAATTCGATTTTAGTTTGGCCTACTTTAAAAAATGCCGTTTTTACCTTCTGATCGGCTACTTCTTCGATATTGTAACATTTAAGTCCTAATACCTGTTCGTAATACGGAAGAGATTCTTCGATGCTTTTCACGGCGATACCCAGATGTTCGATATGTGTAATATCCATGATGATAATTAATTAAAGATTAATACTATATTGTTCATTTATCAGTCCTGCAAATGTAAATCTTTTTGGCGAAAGCGGAAATTTTTCTTTACTATTTCTCTTCGGGAAAATTTGAATAAGAGGGGTTGGCGTATAGTTGAGGTCGGAAAACCGAAAAACGGAATACTGTTGGGCGTACCGATTTTTATATTTACTTTTGTGGGGTAGCATTTTAACTAACAGACAGATTGATATGAACAGTTTTGCCGAACTTATAAAAAACAGGCGGAGCACGCGGAAGTTTACTCCCGAGCCGTTGTCGCCCGAAGAAGTGGAAATCATAATGAAGGCGGCTTTGATGGCTCCCTCTTCCAAACGTAAAAATCCCTGGCAATTTATTTTGGTCGACGATAAGGATATGTTGAAACGGCTGGCTTCGTGCAAGGAGCACGGTTCTTCCTTCTTGGAAGATTGCGCGTTGGCCGTGGTGATAACGGCCGACGGGATGCTGAGCGATGTGTGGAGCGAGGATGCTTCGGTGGCAGCGATTTACATCCAACTGCAAGCGGAAGATTTGGGTTTGGGCAGTTGTTGGGTACAAATACGGAATCGCACTACGCCCGACGAAACGGACGCCGACGAATGTGTGCGCCGGTTACTGGATATTCCGTATCAGCTGCAAGTATTGTGTATAGTGGGTATCGGCCGTAAAGGGCAGGAGAGGAAGCCTTTCGATGAAGCGAATCTTCAGTGGGAAAAGGTACATCTCGGAAAATTCGTGATGCCGCAGGAAACTTCTTCGAAATGAAGGTAGTACTGATAGGGGCGGGAAACCTGGCTACCCGTCTTTCGTTGGCGCTGTATAAAGCCGGAGTTCGTATTATACAGGTATACAGCCGTACGAGCGCTCATGCTGCGGAACTGGCTGCACGATTGGATTGTTCGTATACCGATAAACCGGAAGAGGTAACTGCGGCGGGTGATTTGTATATTTATTCGCTGAAAGACGAAGCGTTACCGTCGGTGTTGCCCCGGATAACCCCGAACCGGGGATTGTGGGTACATACGGCCGGAAGTATGCCGATGGCGGTTTTTAAAGGGTTCGTTCCCCGGTACGGCGTGTTGTATCCGCTTCAAACATTCAGCAAAGAAAGGGAAGTGGATTTCAGCGGAATACCGTTTTTTATCGAGGCGGTTACCGGGGAAGATGCGTTATTATTGAAAAAAATAGCCGGTTTGCTGTCAGATAAGGTACAGATGCTTTCTTCGGAAAAAAGAAAAATAGTACATTTAGCAGCGGTTTTTGCATGCAATTTTACCAATCATATGTATGTGCTGGCCGATAATATTCTAAAGGAAAATGGTTTATCTTTCGATTTAATGCTCCCGTTGATCGGTGAAACGGCGGCTAAAGTAAAAGATATGCCGCCTTCGGATGCACAAACCGGGCCTGCTATCCGGTATGATAAGAATGTAATGCAGCGGCATCTCGATATGCTCGGTTCGGAAGAACAGAAAGAGGTTTATGAAATAATAAGTAAGAACATTCATAAAGAAGCGATTCGACATGAGTAGCATCAATTATGATTTAAAAAAGATAAAGGCTTTTGCTTTCGATGTCGACGGAGTATTGTCGCGGGAAGTAATCTCGTTGTCTCCCGACGGGGAACCTATGCGGACAGTAAATATAAAAGACGGTTATGCCTTGCAACTGGCTGTAAAGAAAGGATATAAAGTGGCTATTATTACCGGCGGCTATTCCGAAGCGGTACGGATTCGTTTTTCCAGGCTGGGAATAGAAGATATTTATATGAAATCGGCTATCAAGATACACGATTACGATCATTTTATCGGGAAATACGGTCTATCGGCAGAAGAAGTGGTGTATGCCGGCGACGATATTCCCGATTACGATGTAATGAAATCAGTAGGTTTACCCGTAGCTCCGGCCGATGCTGCTCCCGAAATAAAGAGTATTTCAAAATATATCGCTCCTCAGAAAGGGGGTGAAGGTGTGGCCCGGAATATCATAGAACAAACGTTGAAAGCCCAGGGGCATTGGATGAGTGAAGAAGCTTTTGGTTGGTAATTGTAAAACTGTAAATCCGCTATGTTAGAAAATTTGAATAAATACCGCGTTATTCTGGGTTCCGGTTCGCCCCGGCGAAAAGAATTGTTATCGGGACTGGATATAAAATTCGAAGTAATCAAGATTCCGGATATAGACGAGTCTTATCCGGAAAAGATAGAACCGGAAAAGATTCCGGAATATATAGCGAAGCAAAAAGCCTCGGCTTATGCAGACAGAATTGCAGAGGATACGTTGCTTATTACCGCCGATACCGTAGTATGGACGTTTCGCGAGATATTGGGAAAACCGGAAAGCCGGGAAGAGGCGGTCGAAATGTTGCATAAACTATCCAATAAAGTACATGAGGTGATTACCGGCGTTTGTATAACGACTTACGATAAACAGGTTTCGTTTTCCGTGTCGGCGGCCGTGGCGTTCGATAAGCTTACGGAAGAAGAGATCGTTTATTATATAGACAAATACAAGCCGTATGATAAAGCGGGCGCATACGGCATCCAGGAATGGATCGGATATGTGGGTGTAGAAGCGATAAACGGCAGTTTTTTTACGGTGATGGGATTGCCCGTTCAGAAGCTTTATAAAATGTTGCAACAATTTTGAGTGTGAATTGTCTTATACTGAATAGGTTTCATGTTTTCTTCGTTTCAAAGCCTAAAAAAAGCATGAAAAAAACAGGCAAAAGTTTTGGTGGATAAAAAAAATGCCCTACATTTGCACCCGTCAACGCGGAAGTAGCTCAGTTGGTAGAGCATAACCTTGCCAAGGTTAGGGTCGCGGGTTCGAGTCCCGTCTTCCGCTCACGACACGGAAACAAGCGGTTTCCGGTTTTGAAAGAATGAATTGCCCGGGTGGCGGAATTGGTAGACGCGCTCGTTTCAGGTGCGAGTGGTTAATAGCCGTGCAGGTTCGAGTCCTGTTCCGGGCACGCATTTTTTTAATGCGCGGGTGGTGGAATTGGTAGACACGCTACTTTGAGGGGGTAGTGCCGGTTACGGCGTGTGAGTTCAAGTCTCATCTCGCGTACTTTTTTACTTAAACAAGGTTGCCTATAGAATAGAATTTCTTCTATTTCTATAGGTTTTTTGTTTTTTAGCCCTCGGTCGATTTGTTTTTCTTTTCTTTTTCATGAATTTCTTTCCTTGTACGGCTGCCTTTTTATTTAAGTCGGTTACGCCTCTTTTTCAGATAAAAAGAATGAAAAATCTTTTTTAAGATGCTTCCTTTAATCCCTTCTTCCTTT
>DBGBSM010000273.1:0-2620 GCA_048468815.1 Parabacteroides sp. | reverse complement strand
CTGTTTACATTCGGATAGGCCAGAATTTCTTTCTGGTACTCGTCGGGCAAGCGGCGACCGTTTATATCTTTTATCCAAAATTGTTGCTCCGGCGAGTCTTGCGCGCAATTTTCAATCAATACCGTAAGCTCCCGGTAATAGGCGTCGGTATCGATGCAAACGGGCGGATCTACGAAAAACGTTATCTTGTTTTTTTCTTTTACCGGCACAGCTACCTGCCCGTGCCCCACCGAAACATAGCGGGGAAGCCGGCTGTATTTTTTCCATAAAGGATTGAAATACTCTCCCCAGGTAAGATAATAATCGTACGCCATCTGGCGGAAGCCGGAACACATCGGCAACGGCCATTGTTGCTGGATGGCAACCGTGGGAACGGCATATTTCTTACCGATAAGCGAGAGGATATGGTCTTGATAATGATTTCCGTCTAATACGATGATACACGACGGATTAATCATCTGCAACAACAAATCGAACTTGTTGAAAAAATTAAACAAGGGAGAAAAGTTTTGTTTCAGAAACGAATTCGAATAGCATTCTTTTTCAAAAATATTGGTTTTCAGGTAAGCTACATGCCCGGGAAAATCGGGACGCCGGATATTCAATTCCGAAATAACCGTAACCGGCTGGTCAAATTGTTCGGTTAAAGGAATGAGATATTCCAATTGGTCCATTTCACGCAAGTAAATCATAGGTTGCCGGCGATAGGTACGCATTTCCCGGTAAAACTCGTATGTTTTTAGCGGCTTTGGAGCTGTGGATCCGACCACCGGTTTGTCACAGGGATAACACGTATCGAGCCAGGAAGAAAAACTGTTTTTAACAGCCCGTTGGGATTTCCCTTCTTTCCGGGCCCGGATGTATATTTCTCTCCATCCCCAGGCTGCACAAGCGAGATGGAGATAACTGATTACCGGAAGCTGGGCGCAATACTCGCCCAGTTTGTAAATATCTGCATGGGTTTCCTGAAGCCGGGTTGTATAATCGGCTAAAAACTGATCGATAAACCCGTAATATTCGCTAAAATAGTCGGTTCGCATCATATGAAGTAGGTAATACGAATAATAAAAAGTTTGGCGTTTAACCGGAAGGGTAAAAATTCCCCCCTAAACGCGTTAGGGGGGAAACACTCTGGATTCTCTCTACAAAAGAGAGTTAGTTATGGACTACTCGTTTGTCGATAAAAGGAAGGAACCGTAAACGTAGCCTCCGTTGTCGGCTTCCATCTCTAAGGTATACACCCCGCTTTCGCAGTTATCTAACGCGATGGCCACCGTTTGAGGCATGTAGCACGTTTCCGTATATACGGTATTGCCCGCACTGTCTTTCACCGTTATCGTAACGGACGGAACCGATTGAATAAAATCAATAAATAATTGAGTACCTTCAACGAAAGCTTCCACCGGTGTAGCAGGTACTACGGAACGGGCATCTAACCGATCGAAGCAACCTTCTATTTTAATCCGTTCTCTTGTGTATGCATTCGCATGGAAAGCAGTTCCTACCAAACATACTAAACACAAAGAAGCAATCGCCGTAATTTTTGAAATGGTTGTACGCATAATATTACATGTTAACAGATTAGTATTTGAACCCAAAAGTAGACGAATCCACCCGGAGAGCCAAACTTAAATCTACCCACTTCACTTCTATATTATGCTTATAATCAGGCTCGAATCGAATTTAACAAACCTAAATTCTATCCGCCAGCTTTTCCGCTGGTTTTTTCACCTAAAAAGCTTCCAGAAAACGCTCCAAGGAAGCTACTTCGTCGATAATTCCGATCTTTTTCATAATCTGGTTTTTCTTTCTGGAAACCGCATTCGGCGTCATCGAAATAATCGCGGCAATGTTCTTGGTTCTCGCTCCGGCTTTCAGCAGCGAGCAAATAGCGATTTCGGTATCGTTCAAATTCGGATAGTCTTCTTTCAAGCGGATAATGAAAGCGGAATACACTTCGTTTAACGTTTCGATTAAAAGCGGCATATCTTTCGACCCGAACGGCTTGACTTCTATTTCCCGTTTTGCGGCATCCACTCCCGCCGCTTTAATCCGTTCGGTAAATCCGGTTTTCTCAAACAAGCAATTCTGTAGCTCCGTTTCCTTTTTCTTCAACGCAATCAGCTCGCTTTCCTTTTCGACCAAACAGTCGCGCGTATAAATCAAATCCGCTTGAATCGTAACCAAGTCCGACTTATTTTTCTCGTATTCCTGATAATGGTAGCTCTCCAACTTCGCCAACACTTTCTGGTATTCGGATTCGGTACGGACTCGCAAAACCTTCTCCCGTTCCAACATCCGTTCCTGCAAACGTAACATTCGTTCTTTGCTCCAACGATACCTTAAATAAATAGCGCACCCCAACGACAATACGATAAGCAGTAAGATAATAATTCCCATATAGGTATTTTTAGCATGGGCGGCTTCCAATTCCAATGTTCTTTTCAGTTCATTTTTCTCATATTTATAGGTTAACTTCTGTATTTCATCCTGTTGCTGCATGGCACTTAACGAATCATGTTTCAGAGTATATTCCTCATTATAATTAACGGCGCTTTTATAATCCTTTTCTTTCAATGCTTTTTCATAGAGATATTGGCAAGCCCCCATACGAGTAAAT
>DBGBSM010000272.1:0-8949 GCA_048468815.1 Parabacteroides sp. | reverse complement strand
ATTTTTATAGCAATGGCAAGCCTGCTCTGCATGGCCGGTTGCGACGACGATGCCTGGACTACCGACCCTGCGCTGGAACATATCTATTATGTAGGTTTTTACAAAACGGGCACTTTCAGTGATGAGTTCAATTACGAGATTGCCGCAGACGGCACGGTACGGTTTCGTGCAAATAGTAAAAAGGACACACCCTGGACTGTTGTAGGAGCCGGCGGCATCACCGGCGACATACCGTTCGAGCTTCACAGCCAGTTCAAATATACGTACGACATCGTTTCGTATTTCTTCGTAACGAACACCGATGCCTCGTCGACACTGGTAGCGGGTACCGATTACCAGGTTATCGACTCCTCGGGTAACGCGTTAAGCTCTTCCGACGGAAAGTATACGCTTACCTGGTCGCAAGCGCAAAAAGAAGGGAAAAAGATTATCCGCATCCAACGCCTTAGCGGCGCCACGGGTACCCTGAAAATAAACACGCTCGACCCGGCGAAGGGAACGCCTTCGACCACGGAGGATAAATACGTGGAAAGTACTACGAACAATATCGGAAACGAATACGAATTACGGGGCCTCACCCACGATTTCAATAAAGTAACCGTTACGTTCCGATAAGGTAAGGGTATTGTCTGGCAAGTAAAGCGAACACGGAAACCCGGAAGCTCAGAGCATTGAACCGGAACCGAACCGTATACTTGCCAGACTTTCCCTCCACCTGTTTTTCATCTCTTTATACCGATAAGAATAAGCTTTTTCATGCCGGAGTCATACCAACGGAACTCTCCGCGAATCCGTAGTAAACAGATTGCTCAGCTACAGTGGATTCTCGGTATCGCCGTGTCTCTTTGTTCGCTTTCTTTCGTATATTCAGCTCCCTTATTTTTCCGGGAGCATCACTGTAAACGTGGTTCCCTTCCCTACCTCCGATGTAACCTCAATCCGGCCGCCGTAATGCTCCACGATATTTTTACAAAGGCTCAAACCGATACCCGCCCCTTGTATATCGTTATGTTTTTTATAAAAGCGCTCGAATATCTGCGCCTGCTCTTCATCCGGAATACCGATGCCCGTATCCGTTACGAAAATACGAACCAACTCTCCGTCCCGCGCATATCCTACCGTGATGCTTCCTTCGTTCGTAAACTTTACCGCATTGTTCACCAGGTTCGTTATAACCTGGTTCAGGCGTAACTTATCTACCGTGAGCGTTACCGGTTCCGGAGGGAACTGCTCTATCAAAGACAACGGCTTTTGTATAATTACCTGCTGCGTGGTAACGATTTGCTTAATCAATTCGGTCAGGTTGCACGGAGCGTCCCGGTATACCATATTGCCGGTATCGATACGAGCCAGGTCGAGAATATCGTTTATCAACGCCAACAATACGTTGCAATTGGATTGGATGGTTTCCACAAATAACTTATATTCTTCCGGGCCGTACTCTTCATCGCTCGCAATCAGCTTGGCAAAGCCGATAATGCCGTTCAAAGGCGTACGTATCTCATGGCTCATATTCGAAAGGAAAGCCGATTTCAATTGTTCCGAGCGGCGCGCCTCTTCGCGTGCACTTTGCAATAACGCCTGTTTTTCCTTGTAAGTTTGTATATTCACTGCCAATCCGTACAAGGTAGGCTGCGAGTTGTTTTCATCTTTTTGCCGGTACTCCATACGGATTTCCCACCATTGCTCCCCTTTTCCGTTGATATCGATACGCGCCTCCTGGGTTGTTTTTATATCCCGGTCGAAACGTTGGCGCGCATACGAATCGCGCCATCTCGCCAAGTCTTCCGGATTGAAACTGCAGAGCAACATGTCGAGCGGCAATGCATGCGTTCCGTCGTCGTCAGGTAAGTCGAACAAGCTGAAAAAAGAAGTATCGACCGTAATCCGGCCGGTATCGAAATCGTACCACCAGAAAAACAATTGCCCCGCCGCTGTAGTAAGCGCCAGGTACTCCTGTGTGGTAAATTCGTCGGTACGGTCGGTAAACACGAATACAGCGCCATCCGAAACGTTTCCTTTTTTCAACGGCGTAAACTCCCCTTCAGCCAGGAAAACGCGGTCGGATACCAGGCTTTTGATAAATGAAACAGGCGAAAGCGCCACCGTTTCCTTCTTTCCTATCGACATTTCCAGCAACGGTTCGAGACCGTGCAACGTAGAAGCATCCAGAATTTCGACCAACGCGGTCAACGGCCGGTCGATATACTCGCTTTCCGGAAGAGGCAAATGTAACAACTCCCGGGCTTCGGCATTAATCGTCGAAATAGTTCCGCCGGAGGTAATCGAAATAATCCCCTCACTTATCGAATTGGTAATCACTTGCAAATTATCGCGTTGTAGCTTGAGCGTTTTCTCCATTTTCTTTTTACGCCGCTTATATCCGTTCGCTTTATAAAGAAAAAATACGATCAATAAGGTAAATAAAGCAACTCCTATCAACGGCACAATCGTCAGTGCTGTTTTATACCGTACGTCGAAAGGCATATTTATATACCGCACATCGTCTACAGGCAGCTTCCGCAGTTGCAAATCAAATCGTTTCAAAACCACCCAATCGAGCATAAAGTGCGCTTCGCTTTCCTGAAGCAACTTATCCGGGAATTGCTTATATTTCAGATACCGGGCAGCCAACTTCGCCCCGTCGAGCGTTTGGTTGTAAGAAGGAGTAAAATATCCTCCTAAACAACCCGACCCGAACCCTTCGTTACTGAAAGCGAGATAAGGAGTCGAAGCGTTCCTGATAAATTCGGCCAGGTAACAATCCCATTCGGGCAACACGTTTACTCCCCGGAACCGCTCGTTTATCATCATATAAAAGGCATCGTGATAGTTGCACCGGGTTACATCCGTATATCTCGTCTTAACCGGCGAACTGGCCTTTTTCCCCTGGGTCTTCATCTCATCGACAGCCATTTCACATAAATTCGTATACCGGAGAAAAGCCGTCATATCGGTAAGACCGTACATAGCGGCCAGCCGCCGGCCACGGTCTACATCGATGCGAGTAGAAAAGCCACGGAAATACGGATTCACCCGGATACTGTCGGGATAATCCACCCCGCAAAACACCACCCGGAGGTTCGTTTTTTCGTATTGTAAGGCCGGATGATCACTGGACTGAAGAGCCAGAGTAGCCTGGTCGTTTACTGCCAGAATCAAGTCGGGACACTCCATCCGATCGAGCATCGCCTTTACCGAGTCGCGGCAACGCTGCGCCGTGTAGCTCGAATGGAGATAACCGAATGAAAGTTCCGCCTGCACGTTTTCTTTTTTAAAACCGTCGGCAATTCCCCGGTTCAACTCGTCCATCCACGGACAGTCGGCCTGGTACGAGTGCAATACCCATACCCGGTAGGGTTTCTCCGCAGGCCCGGTACAAGCGCACATATACAAAAGCACCGAGCAAAAAGCGATGCAGTTGAACAGATAGTGTTTCATAAACGCATTTTCAATTTTCCGAATCAACCTGATGTACAGGCAACTCCACAACCACACAGGTTCCCCCTTCCGGTACACCGGCAATACGGATGCTTCCGTGCAGGCGGGATACGATTTCCTTACAAAGCGACAATCCCAAACCGCCCCCGGCGGTAAAACTATTCAATTTATAAAAACGCTCGAATACGATTTCCCGGTGCTCCGGACGAATGCCGATACCTGTATCCCGCACATAGAGCTGCACATAGCCTTCTTCGGCAGCAGCCTTATACCCGAACGTCACCGAACCGGACGGAGTAAACTGCCGGGCGTTTTTAACGAGCTGCGCCAGCACCTGCTTCAACCGGAAAGGGTCGGTTTCCACCAACACCTTCTCATCGGGCAAATGCAGAAACAACTGTACTTCATCCCCTTCGAACCGCTCCTGCTGTTCTTCCCACAAACCGGTAAAGAGTTCGTGTAGCGAACATACTTTATACTGGAAAGGGAACCCGCTCTCTACCCGCGAAATATCCAATATATTGTTGATGGTTTGAAGCAACATATCGCAGTTCGAGCCGATCAGCTCCATAAATTGTCCGCGTTCTTCGGGAGGCGCTTCATCTATAATGGACGAAAACCCGACGATAGCATTGAGAGGCGTACGAATCTCATGGCTCATATTCGCCAGGAACTCCGACTTGATCCGGTTATTCTCTTTCGCTTCTTCCAACACTTGTAACATAGAAGCTTCGGTTTCTTTCAACTGTTGTATGCTGAGACAGATACCGAACCAACCGGATGCCCGGCTCAAGCCGGTTGCCGGCATACGCGAAAAACGAAATTCGAACCAAACGTAGCCGGCAGGCATAGCCAGGCGTAACTCTACGCTTTGCTTATCGCCCTGTACGTTCCGCTCCGCTTTTTCTAAAATAGCTTCCCATCCCGCCTTATCGTCGGGATGAATAAGCTCCGTGAATTTCCCGTAAGGTAAACCCGCCTTCGCATGCTCGATGGGATTCCGGATAAAAAACGACTCATGGAATGTAATGTACTTCTTCTCCCCGTCGATTTGCCAGGTATATACATCGCCTGCAACCATACTGAACTCCAGGAAACGGCTTTGTCGCAACTTATCGGTACAATCGCGGAAGGTAAACAACGTGCCGATGTTTTGCCCGTTCAGGAACAGCGAGCGTACTATCCCGACAATACGGAGCGTTTTGCCGTTTCGGAGATGTAACAAAGTACCTTCGGGCAAGACCTGTCTTTTCTCCGTATCATATGCCTTTTCCGAAAGGTCGGACAGCCAGAAGCGGTCATTGCCGTGCACGGACGAAAGTTGTAACATCGTATGGACGGATTGCCCGAGAAGCGACTCCGGATTCGCCTCTTCCCCGAGTAACCGGCCCACCGTAGGATTAGCCGAAATTATCAAGCCGTTCCGGTCGAACGAAAGAATGCCCTCGTTCACGGAATTGACCGTTGTTTGCATATGTTCCTGCTCTTGCTTGAGCTTTTTAAACAAAGCATTCCCGGCAAACCTGTTTTGCCTGGAATACCGTACGAGCAAATAAACCAGCAAGCCGGTAAGCAACAAACCGGCAATAGCCGCCGTAATCAGACCGTTCCGGTACTCGTATACGAAAGGCTTGTTCACGATGCGGCTTCCTGCGGGAAGCCGGTCTTCGGCGATATGCCAGTGCTGTAAAGCATTCCAGTCGAAAACGGGAATCCGCGCAGCCGTGTCGACAGGGAAACGGCTTACAGGCTCCCCTCTCAAAATGCGTACGGCGGTAGAAACCACCTGTGTAGCCTGGTTTTCTATCGGGTTCATATAGCCGCCTATGCAGCCGGATTGTATCGGAAAACTCTCTATCTGCACACTGGGAAAATAGGAATTGTTTACGTTGAGACAGGGCAAGTAGTAATAAGAGAAAAAACGACTGTAAATAAATTCTTCTCCGGCTTTTATCCCGACGCGCCGCACCGGGAACTGCGGCTTTTCCCGGTCGTAATAGCGGGAGAACTGGTCGAACGGCCATACGGTAACGATATCATGGTTCACCACCAACGGATGCGCCAGCGTTTCCGGAGGACGAATCGTATCGATGGGCATTTCGTAAGGGCCTCCGGCCCACCATTCTTTAATACATCTGCCCGTAGATAACTCCGGAAACTCCGCAAATGCTTTCACGGCATAGCGGTAGTGATGATTATCCAACCGCTGAAAACCGTATAATAACTGAATCTCGTCGATTTCGCCGAACAGTTGTTTCGCAAGCTCGTACGCTTGCCGGTAATCCACTTTTTCCAGCAACCCGGTTACATTGGGATGTTCGTCGAGCAAAGGCTGGAGCGGAAACGTAACGTTGGTAAATACGATAGGCACCTCGAGCGTCATGGGGGTGCCGCTGGCGAGCAGGAAATTAAGCGCGTCGTCATTTACCGCAATAATGATGTCGGGCGGATTTTCATAAAATGGCTTCATTTTCTCATCGAACGTTTTCCAGGAGTCTTGAACAGTCGCATCCTGTGTTTGATGGAGCACATAATAAATCTTCAACGGCAACCCCGATTTCTTTAACTCGCGCTCTATCAGGTATTGTACAGTAGGCATAAAGCCAGAAGCGGCAGACGAGTGTACCATCAACACCCGGTAAGGTTGTCGGGGCTTTTCCTGCGACCAAGGAAAAGAGCGGCGGCATCCGGTTAACACCAAAACCGCGATAAACAGATATGTAATTCCTGTTTTCAAAGGCATACCAGTTAAAGATTCCGTATGCCGGATACGGATAAACGGATACCGGCACATATGTTTAGTATACAAACGAAGATAAGCCGGGGTACGACCCGTCTTTGTGTCTTCACGTTACAAATATACGCTTAATTTATTTCTCTCGCTGACGCTTCCCCGACATTCTCGTCTATTTCCCTTTTATTTCCCCCTCCCGTCCACGCCGGTTGCTCCCGCTTGATTTTCAAAGCAACCGTTTTCATAGTAACGGATGCGCTTCGCACCGTCGAAACGGCCGGGTACAGATACCGGAAAAAAGAAAGGGTGAATATGAAGAAAATAAAGTATATTTACCCCGCTTTAATCCAGCATAACCATACGATGGCAATTCACTTAACAGAACAACAAATACTGAAATTGGCGCCCGACGAGGCATCGGTCAAAGCGGGCAAAGGGCTGGCCGTTCCTTCCAAATGGGTATTGCGGCAGTATAGCGAACGCGCTTTGTGGGGACACTGCCAGGGAAGCGGTTCCACACCGTACCAAACCCAAATCGACCTGCACGACCTGGCTTTCGAGTGTTCGTGTCCCAGCCGGAAGTTTCCCTGTAAACACGAATTAGGTTTACTGCTGCTGTACGCCAACCGGCCCGACGACTTTACCCAGGCCGAAGAACCCGAATGGGTAAGCGCCTGGCTGACCAAGCGAAAGGAAAAAGCCGAAAAAAAGGAAGTGCGTGAAAAAGAGAAAGCCGAAGCTCCGGTAGACGAAGCGGCACAGGCCAAACGGCTGGCAGTACGCCACAAGAAGGTAGCCGGCGGCGTAGACGATTTGCAAACCTGGCTGAAAGACTTGCTGCGCACCGGTTTACTGAACGTACCCGACCGGGCGCACGCCCTTTTCGACGGACTGGCCAAGCGGATGGTCGATGCGCAGGCACCCGGACTGGCTGCTCAGGTACGGCGCTTGCAGGAAATCGACTATTACAGCGATACCTGGAAATACGAGCTCACAGACCGGCTGGCGAAGCTCTACCTGCTGGCCGAAAGCTACAAACACCTCGACCGGCAGTCTGCCGAATGGCAACAGGAAATCAAAAGTCTCATCGGCTTCAACCGGAGCAAAGAAGAAATTCTTTCAGGCGAAAGCGTTTCCGACGACTGGCTGGTGCTCGCTTCCGAAAGCAAAGAACAAGACCGGCTCACCGCCTGGTACTACTGGCTGTACGGAAAAACAAGCAACCGGTACGCATTGCTGATGGAGTTCGTAGCCCCGGGCAACCTGCCCGAATACAACTTAGTACCGGGTACGGCCGTTACCGCCGAAGTATGTTTTTATCCCGGCATCCTCCCCTTACGCGTCTTGTTCAAGCAATACCGGTTGGCCGACAGTCCGTTCGTACCGCCCTTCCTCCCCGGTATCCGGGCAGCGATGGCCTGTTACCGGGAAAACCTCCGGACCGACCCGTTTTTATACGAAGTGCCGGTACTCGTATCCGGCCTCCGGCTGGTGCCCGAAGGCAACGGCTGGCTTGTAACCGACGCGGAGGGAAACGGCATGCCGGTTATCCTCGACGAAGCGAGCCGCATCCAGGTATTGGCTATTTGCGGAGGCGGTACATTTTCGGCTTTCGTATCGGCCGGCGCCCGGAGTTGGCGCCTGCGGGCTATCTGGCATCTTACCGACTTTCATTTATTAGACCATGAATCCGATTGACAACATACTGAATACAGCCTTATTAGGCACCGCAACAAAAGAACCGGCCCTGACCGACTTCCCGGAAGAACTGCACGAAGCCATCCGGCTGATTACGGAACAGACTACCGAAACAGAAGACGCTTTTTATAAAAGCTGCGCCTTGCTGTTCGCCTACTGCCGTGCCGGCGTAGAAGCGGCACCCCGCACACCGACGGACTTTCCGGAAGCGCCGCCCGAAAACCGGCCGTACCTGTCGCGCGAAAGCGCTTCCTTCCTGCACCGGTTGATGCTGGAAAAAAACTACGTGCTGTTGCAATACGGCTACGCACTGGCCGCGCAAACGGGTAAATTGCTGCCGCCCGAATACCTGCCCGGATTACTGCAACATGCATTCGAAACGAATACGGCGAAAGCCTATCAGGAAAAAGAATCACTTCTCGCACTGGCCGGTAACCGGGGAAAATGGCTCTTGCAGCAACTGGGACAGGCAGTACAAGGCGACGAAACGGACGACGACTGGGAAACAGCGCCCCATGTAGCGCGGCGCGCTATCCTTACCCGGATGCGGAAAGAGAACCCGGCCAAAGGAATCGAGCTACTGCAAAGTACGCTGAAAGGAGAATCGGCACAACACCGGATGGAACTGGTGGTATGCCTGCGCACCGGCTTATCCGCAGCCGACGAGCCGTTCCTCGCCACCTTGTGCGAAACCGACCGGAGTGCTGGCGTAAAAGAAGTAGCCCGCAGCCTGCTGGAAAGCATTCCCGGCTCGGCCGTCTGCCGGTTTTACTGCGAAGCGCTCAGGGGCAAGCTAAAGTACAACCGCCTGTTAGGATGGTCGTACGAGAAAATAACGTATACGCCCGAACTGAAACAAGCGGGTATCGAAGAAGTAAGCCCGAATAAGAAAGAGAACGACAACGAATTTATCCTCCGGCAACTGGCCGAGCGGGTACCCCTCTCCTTCTGGTGCGAACTGTTCGACGCCGACGAGGAAAAAGCGGCGCGGAAACTGGCCCAACGGCCCCCTTTCCCCAAGTTCTTCTTCCCCGCCGTACCCATTTTGAAATTCAACGACGAGCTATGGGCGTACT
>DBGBSM010000271.1:0-4876 GCA_048468815.1 Parabacteroides sp. | reverse complement strand
CAGGTAGTTTTTGCCCAATCGCTTTCGTCCGGTCGTACGGAAAGGCAATAGACATTATCCGTCTCCTGCGAATCTTGCTTATCGCTTAGTTTCAGAAATAAGAAAGAATTGTCGCGGACAGCCGGAACATCGAATGCTTTTACTACCGTATAAGGAGTCACTTCCAATTCTACAGTCTGCTGCGTTTGTTCTTGTCCGTTCAGGTCGTACAAGCACATAGTAGCCTGCACCTTACAATCTTCGGCGCCTTCATTAACTGCATACACGGCATGCTTGCCGTAATCGTAAATCAATTGCCGGGGCCTGTTCGACTTCTTCACCGAGTAATAGGCGGCTGTAGGAATACGGTAATAATCGTACAACTGCCAATAGAGAGAAGGCCAGGCCGAGTTCAACATCCACTGCACGATACCCGTAGCACGCGGAATATTTACCCGGAACGCATCGAACATAGCGCGTGTACCTTCATAATTCAGCAAATCGGCTTTCCGCAGGAAATCGTCCAAGCCCTTCGCTTCCCCGTAACGGGCGGCGACGGCTTCTTTCAGTACATCCAACGAGTTCATATCCGAAGCGGAAGCGGTACAATGATAGTTCCACGCTTCACTGAACGGCCAGAGCTCGTTGGCCGGAATCATCTTCCGGATAGACTCTTTCACCGGCAACTGGGCGCCGATTCCGGTTTCGGTATTGAAGCCGAATGCTCCGCCGGGCGCTTCGCCGGAGTACCAATAGGCAGGAGCTACATAATCGTAAGGCCCTGCCATTTTCATTCCGGTAGGGCCGGTAAGCTCACTGGTCATTTCTTTAGCGGCAGCTATATAAGGACGGTCGTCTATCCGGGAAAGACAGTCCCTGTACCGTTTCTCCAATTCCGGACGCGGCATCATGTCGCTGCCTACGAACCAGGCAATGATTCCCGGATGATTGCGCAGCCAAAGCACCTGGTCGTTCAGCGAACGGGCTATCAGGTCCATGTCGTATTCCGTTTGGATTCCGCCGAAATCATCGCAAGGGGAGCCTAAGTAGTTTTCCCACTCCCAGTGGCAACTCCAACCTACTAAAACGAGCAATCCGTAACGGTCGCACAGGTCGTATATATTTTGCGAAGTTCCCCATATATTCTCGAAACGGATGGAGTTCAGGTTCATATCGCGTACATACCGCACTTGTACTTCGTTCGTTTCCGGCGTATCGCGGAGGAAGATATCGTCGGTCCAGCCGGCACTTCTCACCAACACCTTTTTGCCGTTCAACAAGAAACCGCGATACCCTTCTTCGGTAAAATAATCTTTGATTTCACGCACACCGAAATCGATTGTCTCCCGGTCGGAAACCCGGTTAGCGACAACGAACTCCAAATCCAACCGGTACATTTCGGGATTACCCAGGTTATGGCACCACCAAAGACGGGGATTTTTCAAATGCAAAACGTCAGCTTGCCCGGAAGTGACTTTTACCACCCGTTTTTCACGGGCTTCAAGCGATACCGGAATACTGAAAGCCTTCCCTTCGAGCGTACCTTTCAGTTCGCCGTTTACCGCTTTATCAGCCATATTGGTCAGCTCGGTTTCTACGGTGAGCCAAGCCTCATCCAGCGTTTCCGTATTTACCTCGGAGCGCACCGCCGAATGTTCCATCGCCACCTCGTTGTTCGCAACGACCCGTACTTCACGGAAAATGCCCATACTCTCGTCGGCCGGACGCGGATTCCAATCCACAAAACCGATGTTCGGTTCGCCCGGTTGTGCCCGGAACACTTCCACCGCCAATACATTCTTTTCCCGGACCACATCCGTAATGTCCAGTTTAAAACGACGGAATGCGCCGTAAAGAGAATCGCGGGAGGCGATCTGCTTACCGTTGAGCCATACATTCGCTGCATAACTGATGCCGTCGAACATCAGCGCCGTATGCTGACCTTTTTCCGGATGCGGCCATTCGAATTCTGTTCTGTACCACCAGGTCGTATCGAAAAGGGATTTATCTATATTTGGATAGTTCATGCCTTCCAACACATCCGCATACAGGCCGTTACGGGTTAATGTACCCATTACGGTAGATGGTACCACCGCTTCGTACCAGCCTTGCACTTCGGCCTGCGGCGCAGACAGCTCTTTGCCCGATAAGCCGGTCCCGGCAGACGATTGCACTTTCCAATTATCGGAAAGCAGCAAGTCGCCGGCTAACGAATCACGGCTCTGACAGGAAGAAAATATCAGCGTCATTCCAAGGCAACCGCACCAAGTCAACGATTGAATCAGGTTGTTTTTCATACAGGTATATTCATTAAATGTTATTGCTTATTTCATCGCTTTGCCTACCAGGGCCGAAGCTCCCAGCAACGCCACGTCTTCTATCCGGGAAACAAGAATCTTCACGCGCTTAACCGTTTCCGTATAAGGAAAACCGAGGAGGATTTCGTTCATTGCCTGCTCATAAAGAGGAAAGGCGGAGGCAATGCCCCCTCCTATTATAATCGCTTCCGGGTCGTACGTGAACAATACGGCTTTCATCAACTCCCCCAGATGGGAACCGAACTCTTTCCATATTTTCAATGCCCGCGCATCCCCGGAAATAGCTTTTTCGGCAGCCTCTTTCCCCGTCAAACCGTGATAACGCACAAAGAATCCGCTACTGCAATAGTGTTCGAAATCGTGTTCCAGGTAGGATAAAGATCCTATTTCGCCGGCTCCGGTATTCCGCCCTCCATACAGCTTGTCGTCGATAATAACGCCTGCGCCGATACCGGTACCGATAGTGATACCCACCATATTGCGATAGGCACGCCCTTCACCGAATCGTTTTTCGCCTAAAGCAAAGCAATTGGAATCGTTATTTATACATACGGATACCGGGAAGCGCTTTTCCAGGATTCGTTTCAACGGCACCTCCTTCCAGGAAGGGATATTGGCTACATTATATACTATCCCTTCCCCGGCATCTACTACCGAAGGAACGCCCACTCCGATACCCGCTACTCCGGGACACATCAACCGGTCGATTAAGCTTTCCAAACAAAGCAATACTTCCTGCTCGGTAGCCGAAGAAGGACACGGAACGATTTCTTTACAAACGATAACCCCGTCTTTTACCAAACCGACCCGTATATTGGTTCCGCCCAAATCTACACCTATTTTCATCTGTTTTCTTGTTAATAGAAAAAAAGCAGGCAGAAAAACATTCAAAAGGGAATTCCCCGCCCGCTCCTTTCCTTACATATTAAAGTTATTTCTTTCTGAAGCACCAGAAGGTAGCATCCGTCCAGGCTTCGGCATCGGCCGGATTCCAACACAACACCAACGTATTCTCGGTGAGCTCCAAAATTTCAAAGGTCGTAATCGTATTCGATTCATCATAAAAGGCATGTCCGCTCAATACAGAGACGCCGCTAAGTTTCAACTGCCCGACCGACCACGGCTCTCCGTTATCCGGATTCTTTTTGGTTGCCGACATATCGAATGAGAAGGTTCCCTTTTCCAACACGTTACCATCCGCATCTACTTTGGTGAGATTCGGGCCTCCGTTTAAATCGAAAATCAGTTCACAGCCGGCATCTTCCAAATCTTCCACAGGCATAACGTCCCACGAAGGAGCGAACTCCGTCAGCCACCCGCCGGTACCGTATACGGCGTCATCATACTCTTCCAGGTTCCATACCCAGGTTTTACCGGATGTTCCGGAGCCGGCAAACAAAGCCCATTCCTCCGCTACCGGATGATCTATCCGGGCGATGGTAATCGTACGGGTCGTAGTAATTGTTCCGCCGTCGCAAAAACCGGTGAACTTGATAGTCTGTTCCCCCAGGAAAGGCAAAGACGCCGTAGCCGTTTGCCTGGTGGAAATGCCCGTGATATGATCCCAATAGCTGCCCACACCGTATGTATTGTTTATCATTACGATTTCATTGCCTCCTTCCGTAGTGGCGTGTACATCGAGGTTCAATTCGTTTTCGCTTACAATGCGTCCCATTTCTATGTTGTCGACTACCGGGTCGCATGCGCCCAACAGTATTGCCGACAAAATTCCTATCGCTATTTTTTTCATCATCCGAATGTTTTTAAGTGGTTAATTCAAATTGCTTTCATTTCCCCAACCGGGGTTTTGTTCCAACACGCCGGCCGACAAATCGATTTGCGTTTTAGGTAACGGCAACAAGCCTTTCGTTACTTCCAGGCGTTGCGCAATCCCGCCCATGTCCATGTGGGTTTCTACCATATTATCCAGCACTTTCACACCGTCCTGCCGGCTCAACGCTTCGGCTGCAATACCCCAACGCAACAAGTCGTAATAGCGCAATCCTTCGAAAGCCAGCTCCCAACGGCGCTCATTACGTAATGCTTCGTCGGAATACGTAACAGGGAGCAGTCCGGCTCTTGCACGGACACGGTTCAACGGTGCGGCATCTTTCTTTAACTCGGCGGCCATCAGCAATACATCCGCAAAACGGATGATAACCAAGTCTTGCGTATTGTTCAACTGATAGTCGGAATCTATTTCCGGATAGAGGATGCGGCTGTAATTCACGCTCTCGCCGGCATCGTTATATGCGTTGACAGCCATATACTTTTTTTGCCAATATCCGGTTTCATTCATCTGTTTGTCGGCGCCCCATCCATAGTCGGGCATTTCTTTTTCCACACTCAAAATGGAACCTTCGCGGCGAGGGTCGTTCGCCGGCCACTCCTCCCATAACCGGGGATTCACGGTACCCACGCCCCAGCCTATACCGAAAGGAAAAATATCTGCCAGGCTGGCAGGCTCGCGGGGAGAAGAATACAAGCATACCTCGTTGTTATACCACGGATTATCCCAGGTGGCTTTCGAAGAATAGCGGATGGCAAATACGGTTTCTACATTGGCACCTTCTTCGCCG
>DBGBSM010000270.1:0-3264 GCA_048468815.1 Parabacteroides sp. | reverse complement strand
GCATTTCATCGGGCATCTGCAAACGAACAAGGTAAAGTATATCGCACCTTTTATCCATACCATCCATAGCGTCGATTCGCTGAACTTGTTACAGGAAGTGGATAAGCAGGCGGCGCGTTTTGGACGGAATATCCGGGTGTTGCTTCAGGTGCATGTGGCGGCCGAGGAAACGAAGTTCGGCCTGACGCCCGAAGCTTGCGAGGAGTTGGTGCGGAGCGAGGCTTTCGCCGCTTGCCGGCATGTTACGGTATGCGGTTTGATGGGCATGGCCACCAATACCGGCGATACGGAGCAGATAAGAAAGGAGTTCCGTACGTTGCATTCCCTTTTCGTGACGTTGAAACACCGCTACTTCAGCGACTGTCCCGCTTTTACGGAATTGTCGATGGGCATGAGTCACGATTACCGGCTGGCGGTGGAAGAGGGGAGTACCCTGGTACGGGTGGGCAGCCTTATTTTCGGCGACCGTACGTATTAATTTGTCTTCTTTTGGAGGCTTCTTTTTCACAGGTATGAAAAATTGATTAACTTTGAAAAGTTGAACCGAAATAGAACGATCATGATTGACATAAAAACGAAATATGCAGGTTTGTCGTTGCGGAATCCGTTAATCGTAGGGAGTTCCGGATTAACGAACAATCCGGCGAAGATAAAGGAGTTCGAAAAGGCCGGCGCCGGCGCCGTGGTGCTGAAATCCCTTTTCGAGGAGCAAATCGAAATGAATGCCGATTCGCTGTTGCAGGAGGCGGATTATCCCGATGCCGCCGATTATATCCGGAATTATGTAAAGGCGCACCAGGTAACGGATTACATCGACCTGATCCAGGAAGTGAAAGCGCAATGCGCCATTCCGGTAATCGCGAGTATCAATTGCTACAAAGCCGACGTATGGACGGATTTTGCCCGCCAGATCGAATTGGCCGGTGCGGATGCGCTGGAACTGAATATTTTCTTTCTGGAAACCGATTTGTGCTATAACTGCAACGAGTTGCAGGAAAGGTATGTAAATATCGTACGAAAGGTAAAGGAAATCGTTTCCATCCCGGTGATTATTAAAATCGGGAAGAACTTCAGCAACATTCCCGCGTTGGCCGATACGCTCCGGGCGAACGGTGCGGATGCGGTGGTATTGTTTAACCGCTATTATCAGCCCGACATCGATATTAACAGTTTGCAGCTCGTATCGGGTAACGTATTCAGCAGCCATTCCGACCTGAGCGATACGATTCGCTGGACGGCCATCGTTTCCGGTAAGATTCCCGGTATCAGCCTGGCGGCTTCTACCGGCGTGCACGATTGGGAAGACGTAATCAAGTGCTTGCTGGCCGGCGCTTCGGCCGTACAATTGTGCAGTGCGTTGTATACGCACGGCTCCGAAATTATTTCGCAGATACTGGTGTGCGTGGAGGAATGGATGCACCAGATGAATTTCGCTACGATCGACGAGTTTAAAGGACGGCTCGATTATGCGAATATTCCCCATCCCGCCGTATACGAGCGCTCGCAATTTATGAAGTATTTCTCCAACCGCGATTAACGCGAGGCCGCGTGAAGGCTGCGACGAGAGAATAAATCGAACGCAAAGGCACGGAGACACGGAGTTTTTTTATTATTCATACTCCGTGTTTCCGTGCCTCTGTGTTTTTCTGTCCGCCGAGAGCTTCGTTCTTCAAAATCCTACCCCAAACAGGTTCTACAGGAAAATATTTTAATATCTTTACGCACGGTTTTTTATTACCTGAACGAATTACCATGAGAAGAACATGCATAGGGTTCTTTCTTATCCTGAACTGTGTACTGTCGGTTTGGTGCGCAAACGACATCGATTCGCTGCTCCGGGAGCTGGACGAAACGCTGGTTAACCGGAATTTGTATATCAAGGAGAAAGAGCTGCGTATCAGTAGCCTAAAAGAATCGTTGGATAATCCGGATGTGTCTCCGGAACAGCAATATACCATTCATGCCCGGTTATTCGAAGAATATACCAAGTATGTTTGCGATTCGGCTTTGCATTATATCGACCTCAATCTCGAAATCGCTTCGGCTTTGCAGCAACCGGAATGGTTGGCCGATACGCGTCTGAATCTTTCGTATCTGCTTTCTACCATCGGCTTGGGAAAAGAAGCGCTGGATAACCTGAACAAAATCGACCGTTCCCGTCTGTCGCGCCGGCAGCGGTGCCGGTATTTCCAGTTGTACCAGATGGCTTACAATTGCCTGGCCGATTATGCACACGATAATCGGTATGCTCCCGAGTATTATCGCCGGGCCTCGCGTTACCAGGATTCGGCGGCGGTTTGCATGGATAAAACGTCGTACGATTACCGGTTGATCGAGGGGCATCGCTTGTTTGCATCCGGGAAACGAAAAGAGGCGATTGCTTTTTTCCGGGAATATGTGGCGTGTTTTAAGCCGGGTACGAAAGAATATGCCGTGATTGCCAATATCATTGCCGGTATGTACGGTGCGGAAGGCGATTCGGCAAACCGGATGAAGTTCCTCACTCTCTCGGCTATGTCGGATATTCGCGGAGCTATCCGCGAAAACAGTTCGTTGCGGGAGCTGGCGATTTTATTGTATGAGCAAGGTGAAATCGACAAAGCATACGAGTATATGAAGTTCTCCAAAGAGGACGCTAACTTTTACAACGCCCGGCTGCGCAGCATCCAGATTTCGAAGAGCCAGCCTATTATCGACCGGGCTTATCAGGTAAAGAACCAGAAGCAGCGCGAATCGTTGCAGTTGTACTTGTTGCTGATTAGCATTTTGTCGGTGTTTCTGTTGGGTGCCTTGCTTTATATTTACCGGCAGATTCGTACGTTGTCGGCTGCCCGGAAAGAGTTGCACGGGGCGAACATCAGGTTACAGGAGTTGAATGCAGATTTATTCCGGGCTAACGGGCAGGAAAAAGAATTGAACGAGAACCTGAAAAACGCGAACGAGAGCCTGGAAGGGTTGAACCGGGAATTGTGCGAGGCGAATTGCATCAAGGAGGAGTATATCGGGTATTTCCTGGATTTGTGCTCTACGTATATCGATAAGCTGGAAGAGTACCGTAAGCTGGTAAACCGGAAAGTAATGTCGGGGCAAATCGAGGAGTTGCTCAAGATGAGCCGTTCGTCGCAGTTTATGCAGGCGGAGCTGAAAGAGTTTTATATGAATTTCGATACCACGTTTCTTCGCCTTTATCCGTCGTTCGTACAAGATTTTAATGCGTTGCTGCTGCCTGCCGAGCAGTTCGTATTGAAACAGGGCGAGCTGCTG
>DBGBSM010000269.1:0-3197 GCA_048468815.1 Parabacteroides sp. | reverse complement strand
GTATTATATAAAGTGTGAATATAATCAGGACGGGAAGTGCGATAATCGCGGCTAAAACCGTAAAGTTACCCAACGAAAGAGCCACGGCTATCCCGGCCAGCCCGAGCAGGGCGAACATACGGGCCAGCCGTTCTTTGTTGGGTATTTCGAAATCAGCGTTATACATCTTTAATCCGGATTGTCCGTTTTTATTCTTTTACGGCGGTTCCTTTGGCTGTAAATCCCATGTGCATCATTTGGGTGGCTACCGAATGTTGGGAAGAGTAGGGCGGAAGCGGACCGGTGAAGTCTTCTACATTTTCCCTGCTCGCGTTATTCAGGAAAATAAGAATCGGCGTTTCTCCCGAAATTTCCCTGAGGTGTTGTAACAGTTTATCGTCACTGTTTTTCCACACCCGGCAAGCGTTAATAAGAAGGATGTTGACATCGGCTTTACTCAACAATCCTACCGGTAGCGCATCGTATTGCATGGCCGGATATTCGATTAAGTATATATCCGGATGCTTTGCGGCGCCTGTTGTGCATAAACCGTCGAATGCCGTTGCCGTAACGTATTTTGCGTCCAGGGGAAAATCGACACCTGCTTTCAGGTAACATACGTTTATTCCTATTCTTTCCCACTCCTCTATCAGGTAACCGGCAATAAAGCTCTTTCCTTCTTTCCTTTCGATGCTTAATAAATTGATGTAGACCGGCCGGCCGGGCTTTAGATACGTGTTCAGCTTATTGCAGGCATAGGCGGCAGCCATCCGGAGCCATGCTTTCGAATATCCCCGGTACCTCAGTTGGCCGCGTCCGGAAAAAGCGGCGGCGATTTTCATTCCCGTAAGTCGCTGCGCCCGTTCCGCATCCCGTACCGTTCGGTCGATCAGCTCGATAAGCAGGTTGTATGCCGTAATAAAAATCAAACTTCCCAGGAAAGCGGCTATTACCAATAACAAGCGCTTGCTTTTGTTGGCTCCTAACGGAAAAAGCGGTTCGGTAACCGTATTGAGGTCGGCCGTAGTCAATTGGATATTTTTCTTTTTCAAATAGGCGAGGTTCAGCGCATGAAGCAATTCCAGGTACGAGTTTTCCGTTACTTTTATTTCCCGCTCGCGACGCTTGATTTCCGTACCTACCGGCGAAAAGCCGGCATACTTCTCCTCGAATTCCTTTTTACGGGTATCCAACACTTTCAACTCGGCTTCCGATTTGGTGTTTTGTATCAACGCCTGTAGCCATTCCGTTACCATATCCTCGATAGCGACTCCTTCCTTCGAATACTTGTATTGATCCATTTCCGTGGAAATTTCCGCTACTCTTTGTTCGGCCTGGCGTAATTGCTTTCTGTACTGCTCTAACTCCGGGTTGTTTTGTTGGGCGCTCTCCGCCGTAAAGGTTTCTATCTCGGTTATTTTGCCGTTGATAGTGGATATTTCGTTCAATGTTTTCAAAAAATCCGAATTGGCTTCGTACAGCTTCGTCCGGGTAGCCAATTGTTGTTCCAACGTTTTAACTAAATTGAGCGACGATTGGTATTTCCGCATGGCTTCTTCGTACCGGTCTTCGTAGTCGCTCAAGGCATTCGCTGTGGTTTTGGTCTGCTCTTCGTAATTGATGATGTTGTTTTTAACGTTGTATCGAGTCAGTTCGTCTTCCTCCAGTTTTAACTCCTTGCGTTTTTTGTTTACTTCCGCTTCGAAGTAAGCGATTACATCGTCGGTCGCTTTATAACGTAATTTGTTGTAGTTGTTAACCAGCTCGTCTTTGAACAACCGAACGGTGTTGGTTGTGATACCGGGGTCGTCCGACTGGTACGACAAATCTACCATATCGCTGTTATTGAACCGCTTTACCTGCACTTTTTTTAATGCATCGTAGCTGTAATGCGGATGGTTCTCGTTTAACAGGGCATACAGAAAATTATTCGAGGAGGGCTCGATGTATTTTTTCAGGTTTTCTACCGTCTTTTCCTCCGAGGTTTTATCGATCAGGCTTTTTATTTCGTCGGGAACTAACTTTTGGAGCTTATTGAAGTTTTTGGCGGTAATCGTCATATTGTCTTTCTCCGGATCGCCGTACATCATGTTCCGTGCAAAGAGATGGAGCGCAACGTTTTCCAGGGTACTTTGCGAACGGAGCAACCCGATCAGGTTATCGAACGTATTATTTACAATCTGATAACTGCTGCTGTTTTCGTTATTGTCGAGCGAGGTGCTGGATACGATTCCGGTATAGATGGTGGTGTTTACCGTATACGTTTTAGGCAAAAACTGGCTGAAATAAGCCACTAAAAGTGTTACCGCCAAACTTCCGAACAGAAGTTGGTACCGGATACGGTATAAAAAACGGGATATAAAAAGAGGTATGTCCATGGGTTTACTTTTTCATAATGGTTACATTCGTAAGCATTTCGAGCAACGTAATCGCATTATGTAACGCTACCCGTCCTTCCTGATAGCTTACCAATGCACCGGAACGGCGCGACCTTTCCAACGATAAGGCGATGATGTCGATTTTTCCGTTAATGAAATCCTGTTCCGATATTTTCATCTGGGCGTTATAAAGTGCTGCCGCTTCCGACTTGGCTTTTAATACGGACAGCTCTGATAATACGCGGTTATAGGCTTCGAGAATCACCAGTTTTCTCTCTTCCACCGTAATATCGTACTCGTATTCCATTTGGCGTAACCGGGCTTTTTGTACACGAACTTCCTGTTTCTGGCTCAACAAATCGCCTAACGGAACGGATACCGATACGCCTCCGTAATATTGATGCTGCGACCTGCCGGCCGAGGTGTAGTAAAGCGGCGTATCCGAGTCGGAGTAACCGTTTACCGCAGTAAGTTTTCCGTACTGGTAACTACCTACGCCCCGGATATAATTGAGCCATTTCCGTTTGGTAATTTTCATTTGCGCATCCGCCTCGTCGCGTCGGGCTTCGTAAATACGCACGGACGGATGGTCTTTAACCGATTCCAGGAATACGGAGAGCGGGGGTAACTGGATACGCTCGTAATCGTCCAGGATGGCTTCGATAGAATCGGTATTCGATGTAACGGTGATAATTTCTTCTTTTTTAAAGCTTTTGCCTCTTTCCGTTCCTTTCTGGGCAAATACGGAAGATGCACAAAAGGATATTAGAATAATGACGACATAATGTTTCATAAAACTGTCTGTTTTTTGTCCTTTTACTTTTAAGAAGTACTGTATGT
>DBGBSM010000268.1:0-2164 GCA_048468815.1 Parabacteroides sp. | reverse complement strand
ATTCTGGTTGCCCAGCTTGCCGGCGCTTATGCGGAGCTTCAGGTTACTGACGGCCGGCACATGCTCGCGCACGAACGATTCTTCCGATGCGCGCCATGCCAGCGCCACCGACGGGAAGAAACCCCAGCGATGTCCCGGCGCGAACCGCGAAGAACCGTCGCCGCGCATGGTAACGGTCGCTAAGTACCGGTCGTTGAAATTGTACGTGAAGCGACCGTAGAAGGAAACCAACGACGAAGGAACGGCGTACGAACTGTTGGGGCCGTGCTCCTCTGCGCCGCCTAAGTTGTGGTATTTCAGGATGGCCGACAACTTCTTCGAGTCGGCCGTTACTTCTTCGTAGTCGGTGCGCGACGCCGAGAAGCCGGCCATGGTCGAGAACCGGTGCGCCCGGTTCAGGTCGAACGAGTAGGTGGCCGTATTTTCGGTTTGCCAGTACCGTTTCTTGTTGCTCATTACGCTGGCATGGCCGCCTTCGGTATAATGCTGCCCCATCCGTCCGTCTTCGTACGTGTTCACTTTGAAAAATACCAGTTCCCCGCCGTTGTCCGAACGCAGCTTCAGGTTCTTTACGGGTTCCGTTTCGAAATAAACCGAGCCTACGATGCGCGATTTCAACGTGGTTTTATCCAGCAAATCCACGATAGCCACCGGATTGGCTTTCGTATTCAGGAATCCGTCGAAATATTCCCCTTCGTCGGTATAGACAGGTGCGGTGGGCTGCGAGCTGATGGCGCTGAACATCGTGCCGTATCCCGAATCGGCTTCTTCGTTGATATTTTTCAACGTCGATTCGATTATGTTGAACCGTACGCCGTACCGGAACCGCGGGCTCAGCTCGGCATCCATGTTATACCGGGCGGTGAGCTTGGTAAACGACGAGTTCCGGACAGTGCCCGTCTGGTCGTACCAATCGATGCCCAAGTAATGCCGCATGGTGTCTTTCCCGCCCGATACCGACAGGTTGTAGTTCTGGTATTGCCCGTGTTGGGTTACCGCGTCTTGCCAGTCGGTCGATTCGCCCCGGCTCAGTAGCCGCAATTCCTCCGAAGTCCATTGATAGCTGGGCTGAGCTATCGAAACTAACTCGTAATATTGCCGGGCGTTCATCAGTTTTTGCTTATTCAGCAGGTGCTGGCTGCCGTACGAGGCGTTGAGCGATATGCGGGCTTTTCCCGAAACGCCTTTCTTCGTGGTCACCAATACTACGCCGTTCGACCCGCGCGACCCGTAAATGGCTGCCGACGAGGCGTCTTTCAATATTTCGACGGATTCTATGTCGATAGCCGACAGATCTTGCAAGCCGTCTTGCACCGGTATGCCGTCTACTACGTACAACGGTCCGCTTCCGGCCCGTAACGAGCCTATGCCCCGGATAACCACCGAAGCGTCGCCTCCCGGTTTTACCGAACCGGTGGTTACCTGTACGCCGGCGGCCAGCCCTTGCAAGGCAGTGGTTACGGTGCCGATTTTCGACTGGGCGAGGTGCTCGGCTTTTACCGAGGCCACGGCGCCGGTAAGATCGCTTTTCCTGGCGATGCCGTATCCGATGGCCACTACTTCGTCGAGGTTCACGGCTCCGGCCGCCAACCGGATGTCGATTACGGATTGTTTGCTTACCGTTACCGATTGTTTCACCATCCCTATATACGTAAATTCCAGTACGTCGCCCCGGCGGGCTTGCAGGGTGTAACGGCCGTCGAGGCCGGTGGTAGTGCCCGTGGCGGTTCCGCGGATAACGATAGATACGCCCGGTAGCGTTTCGTTATCCGTATCGGTAACGGTACCGGTAATCCGTATCTGTGCGTGTGCCAGCCCGGCGAAGCACATGGCCAGCAATAGCAAGAATTGTTTTTTCATGGTGGTAACTGTATGATTAGATTATTAATAGGCTCTAATGGGTAATACGCCGATTTTCCAGCCGCTCTTCGAAACGAATTCCGATACGATGTCGGTATCTTCGTAAAAGTTTACGTAGTAGGCCGCCCAGCCGGCGTTTCCTTCCGGCTCGCTCGAAGTCCAGTAATTGTTGGCGGGAATCGAGGCGCCTTCCGCTTGTAGCAATGCCTTGGCTTTGAACACTTCGATAAGCTCTTCCCGCGAAGGCAGGAACCAGTCGGAATAAGTAAGGCCGTTTTCCGTCCGGGTATATTCCGCACAAAGC
>DBGBSM010000267.1:0-14281 GCA_048468815.1 Parabacteroides sp. | reverse complement strand
ATATAACAAACGATAAAAAATGGACGAACAACTTATCCGTTATTTCCAGGGCGAGCTCGATGCGGCGGAACGATGCCGGCTGTTAAGGCAAGTCGAATCGAGCGAGGAATTGAAAAAGCGATTTACGGAATACAAAAATGTCCGGGCTTTAGTCGCCTTGTCCGCGCAACCGGGCGATGCGGCAGCGAACGAACACGATTATAAACGCTTCGTCCGGCTTACCCGCAGGCAAAAAATCCGTAGAGCCGTATGGCACGTCGCCGCCTATGCCGCTGCCGTAGCCCTGTTGGTCGGATTTACCTACGGCGTTACCCTGCATTATTTCGTACCGGGGCAAACCACGTCGGTAGCCGAAAATACCCTGTATGTTCCGGCCGGCCAGCGAATCAGGCTTACTTTATCCGACGGTACCGAAGTATGGCTGAACTCGCAAACCCGATTTACTTATCCGGCCTTGTTTGCCGGTAAGGAAAGACGTGTGAGCGTGGAGGGCGAAGCATTTTTCGATGTGGCTAAAAATCCGGAGCAACCGTTTATCGTTTCTTCGCGAGGAGTGGAAATGAAGGTGCTGGGCACAAAGTTCAATGTATACAGCTATCCGGGGAAAGAGGCCGTTCGAACGAGCTTGCTCGAAGGAGGGCTAAAAGTATATTTTCCGCATGCCGAGTCCGAAGGCATTGTTCTTAAACCGGACGAACAAGTGTCGGTAACGGGAAACCGGATGAAAGTAGGCGCTATTCCCCATGCGGATTACTTTTTATGGAAAGACGGGATATACAGCTTTGTCAACGAACCGCTTATCGATATACTGAAGAAACTGGAACTCTATTACGACGTACAGATCGTGGTGAAAGACCGATCCATATATGCTTGGGAATATACCGGAAAATTCCGTCAGCGCGACGGCATCGATCAGATTTTACATACGATACAGCGGATACATAAATTCGAAATAAGCAAAGATGAAGAAAACAATATTTTCACATTGAGCAGATAATTCGTATAACCATTAAAACAGGATGCCTATGAAGAAACACTTTTGAAAGCGAAAACGGCAGATGCTGCAACATCCGCCGTTAGCAATCAAGCAAACACATCGAGTCAAAAAGATTTTAGTATTTACTTAATCAGAAGCAAAGACAGGCAGCGCCTATCTTCGTTTTAATTTTCAAAGCAAAGATATGAAAATAAAAACTTTGTTACCACTCTTTATTGTTCGTGCGCAACACTTTAAAGAATATTTTAGAATCATGAGAATATCGCTATTTATGCTGTTCGTCTGTATTTTTCAACTCGCTGCGACGAACACGGAGGCACAGAATGCCGTTATAAGGCTGGAAACGAATGTACTATCCGTCGGACAGCTTATCCGTTCGATAGAAACCCAGACCGATTATCTGGTCGTATTTCGTAACCGGGAAGTAAATACGGAGCGGACTATCCAGGTACGTAACCGATCCGGAAAAGTAATTTCTTACCTGAAAGAGGCCTTCGACGGTACGGATGTGGGTTACGAATTTACCAACAAATACATTTTATTGTCTAAAAAGAATCAACCGGACGCTGTCTATGGCAATCAACAGTCGGACAGACGGGTAACCGGTACGGTTAAAGACACGGAAGGCGTGCCTGTAATCGGTGCGAACGTATCCGTCAAGGGCACCACGAACGGAACGATTACGGATATAGACGGCCATTTCAACCTGGGGCCTGTTTCGGGTAACGATATGCTTGTTATTTCCTATATCGGTTATACCAAGCAGGAAATCCGGATCGGAAAGCAAACCGATATAAAAGTGGTACTGAAAGAAGATACACACACCATCGACGAAGTCGTCGTAGTAGGCTTCGGCACCCAAAAGAAAGTGAACCTGACCGGTTCCATCGGTACCGTTAAAACAGACGAAGTACTGAAATCGCGTCCTGTAACGAATGTACAGGAATTGCTGGCCGGTGCGGTTCCGGGTATGGTGGTATCGAAAGGCAGCGGTGCTGCCGGTTCGGGAGCGAGTATCAACATACGCGGTACTTCCACTATCGGTAACAGCTCCGGCGTTTTAGTGCTCATCGACGGGATGCCAGGCAATATTTATACCTTGAACCCCAATGATATAGAAAGCGTATCCGTGTTGAAAGACGCAGCGTCGGCCGCTATCTACGGGTCGCGTGCCGCTAACGGCGTTATCCTGATAACCACCAAAACAGCCAAGGCGACGGAACGGCCCACGGTCGAGTTCTCCAGCAATATCGGTATCCAGAACCCGCAGTTTAAACTCGATTTCGTGGGTGCGGAAGATTTCATGCGCTTGTACGACCAGGCCATGATCAACGACGGAAAAGAAGCGGTTTACGGAGAACAGGGCATCCGCGATTTGAAAGCCGGTAACTATGTGGATAACAAATGGTACAAAGAAATCTATAAGAAAAATACCCTGATCAATAATACCTATTTGGCTTTGTCTGGCAAAGAGCGCTCCATTTCTTACCGTTTCTCCGTATCCAACGACTATCAGGACGGTAATTTGCCGAATAACAACTACAATCGTCTTATCTTCAAACCGGATATGCGTTTCCGGATAATGAAGAACCTGGAAGCCCATGCCAGCTTGCAATACACACAAACCAATATCAAGAATCCAAACGGAGGTACTACAAGCTGGCAACAACAGGCCGCCCGGATTTCGCCGATTACCCCGATCCGGAATTCCGACGGCTCGTACGCCGCCGGCGGTGCCATGGGAGGCAACCCGATTGCGGGAGTAAACGAATCCGGCTATTCCAAAGAAAGGCACAAAGAAATGATGGCGATTTTCGATGTTACCTATTCTCCGCTGAAAGACTGGAATATCAAAGGAAACGTAGCTACTTACTCCCATAATACCACCACGAAGAATCGGGTAAGTACCTACTACCTGTATGATGAAGAGGGGAATATAGCGAAAACGGAAAACCGGGTTTCTTCCCTGAAAGAAACGAATACCTACAATTTCCGTACGCAGTTGCAGTTTACCACCGACTATTCCTTTAAAATCGCGTCTGCCCACAACGTTAAAGTATTGGCCGGTTATTCGCAGGAATATTATAAATCCGACGGTTTCTGGGCCTCGCGCGACAACATGCCGTTCGACCATGTAGACGTATTGAACACCGGCAGCAGCAATAAGCAGAATGGCAGCGCGGATAGCGACGGAAACGAATATGCCAACGACGTGGCGGTTCAATCCTGGTTCGGCCGGTTGAATTACGATTACGCGGGAAAATATCTGTTCGAAGCCAGTTTACGGGCCGACGGCTCTTCCCGTTTTGCTGAAAACCATCGCTGGGGCGTATTCCCGTCTTTCTCGGCCGGTTGGAACTTACACCGCGAATCGTTTATGGAAACGGCTACCGATTGGCTGTCCGAATTGAAAATAAGAGCCTCGTGGGGTGTTTTGGGCGATGCGGAAAAAGTGGGTTACTATCCTACGGCACAGGTCTTATCGTATAATCCGAAGATATATGCCTTCAACGACAAGCTGGTAGGCGGCGCATACAATAATGTTGCCGTGAACCGGAACATCACCTGGGAAGAATCCGAGTACACCAATTTCGGTTTGGATTTCGGATTATTCGACCAACGAATCAAATTGTCAGCCGATTACTTTATAAACCTGAGAAATAATATCCTGTACAGGCCGCCCGTTCCGAGCGAATTCGGTTTAAATGCGCCTTACTCGAACTTGCTGAAAATGAAAAACCAGGGTATGGATATTATGGCCGCTTACCAGGATAGCCACGGAGATTTCCGTTGGGGCGTCGACGTTAACCTCAGCTATTCTAAAAATAAGGTGCTGGAAATGGGCGATTCCGAAAGGTGGATCGAGGATAACAACAAGGTAACTTACCTGAACGACCGTTACCAGTTGCCGTTCGGATACGAAGCCGTCGGCCTGTTCCAGAGCGAAGAAGAAATCGCCGCTTCTCCCGACCAGGGAAACGTGTTGCCCGGCAATATCAAATTTAAAGATCAAGACGGCAATAACATCATCGACGGCGACGACCGGGTGGTGCTGAACCGGAAAATCCCGGTTAATTTCGGTGTGAACCTGTCGTTCGGATACAAGGATTTCGATTTCTCCCTGAATATGTACGGAAAGCTGAACACGAAGAAATATTTGCAGGGATACGAAGGATGGGCTTTTTACCTGACGGACAATGCACGTCCGATGCACCTGGATGCCTGGAGCGAAAGTAATCCGGACGCCTCTTATCCGCGGCTGACTTTGACCAACACCTCCAACGACTACGATTCGCGATACAACAGTTTCTGGTTACGTACGGCCGATTACCTGAAAATCCAGAATGTACAAATCGGGTATACGGTTCCCAAACATATACTGGAACGTGTACATGTCGACTATTTCCGGGTGTACCTGTCCGGTCAGAATTTAGCTACGGTTACCGGTTACGACGGTTTCGACCCGGAAGGCGGATGGTATCCGTTGGCAAGAACATTCTCATTCGGTTTTAATCTTCAATTTTAATAAGTTATGAAACAGTATATCATATGGATGTTAGCATCCGCTCTTACATTCGGCGGTTGTTCGGATTTTTTAGACCGCGACCCGCTTTCTCAGGCTTCGGAAAATACCTTCTGGCAAACCGAGGCCGATGCGTTGGCAGGTGTGAACGCACTCTACCCCTTGTTGCCCGATTCCCGCGATTTCTGGCGGGATTGTCAAAGTGATAACTCGTTAATGACCAATGCCTGGGGCGAAAGCGGCCTGGGATATATCTGCCAGGGCGCCCACAATGCGGCCACCGGTTACCTTTCCGAAGAGTGGAAATACGACCATATCCGCAGAATCCTTTATTTCCTGGAGCGCCTGGAAGGCATGCACATCGACGAAACCAAAAAGAAACGCTTCGAAGGGGAAGCGCGGTTTATCCTGGCCCTTCGCTATTACCGTATGACGCGCCACTTCGGCGATATTCCGCTAATCAAAGAAAAGCCGGTCGATCTGGATGAGGCCGCTTTACCGCGTTCGCCCAAGCAGGAGGTGTTGGATTATGCCGTCGAGAATATAAACAAAGCGATCGAATACCTGCCGGAAACTTATTCCGGAGATGACATCGGACGTATCACCAAGGGGGCGGCTCTGACTTTAAAAGCCGATATGTACTTAGACATGGCCAGTTATGCCCGGTTCCACCGGGGGCAGGATGCGACAGCCCTTTGGAAAGAAGCCGCCGGTGCGGCCAAGTCGGTAATCGATTTGGGCTTGTACGATTTGGAGAACGACTTTGCCACTCTCTTTAAATCGCCGGCAAACAATAACAACAAGGAGGTGATATTGGCTTACCAGTACAAAGAAGACGAAATCACCCACATGTTGCCTATTTTGGCTTCTCCGGCCGGAACCGGTATTACCGGGCAAGGGTGGGCCAGTTTTTGTCCGACCCGCCAATTAGTCGATTCGTACGAAACGACCGACGGGAAAACGATTTACGAATCGGATTTGTACGATAAGAATAATCCGTGGGAAAACCGGGACGCCCGGTTGAAGAAAACCTTCTTCCTGCCCGGTTATAAATGCCTGCGTCCGGATGGCTCGTACGAACCGTACATGCCGCATCCGGCCTACAATAAGAATGAACGGATCAACCACGAAGGAGGGGGAATCACCGGATATATGTATTTGAAATACAACGACCAGGAATTGGTGAAGCCGGATGCTTCCTGGACAAACTTCAGCCTGTACCGGTACGCGGAGGTGCTTTTGATTTATGCGGAAGCGCTGAACGAATACGAGCCGGGAAACACGCAGATAGCCTGGGCGGTGAACCGGGTGCGCGAGCGGGCGGGGTTGCCCGGTGTTGACCGGCTGGTCGGAAACCAGGAAGCGATGAGAGAAAAAATCCGGGAAGAAAGGCGGCATGAATTCGTAGCCGAACATAAACGTTATTTCGATATTTTACGTTGGAAAACGGCCGAGATAGTACTGAACGAGCCGGGATACGGTATCAACAAGGATGAGAATGCCCCTATCGGCGACTACACGCAGGAGCAGTTCTTAGGGCAAAACCGCTCGTTCGATGCCAATAAACATTATTTGTGGCCGATTCCCCAGTCGGCGAGAGATAAAAACCCGAATCTGACGCAAAATCCGAACTGGTAACCTGATTTTAAAACCGGAAGGGCCGGTTATGCTGTAACCGACCCTTCCATTCATATACTTCATTTTACGCATGAATAAATTCAGATTAATCGTAGCCGGAACACTCCTTTCGGCTATTCTGACGGCACAAGAATGGAAACCGCGAGAATGGCCGGTATTGAAAACGTACGACCGGGAACATCTTTACCGCATCGCACTTCCGTTAGGCGGCATCGGTACCGGAACGGTATCGCTGGGCGGCCGCGGAGAACTCCGCGACTGGGAAATCATGAACGTGCCGGCCAAGAACTACAGTACGGTAACGACCGGCAACAATGCCCCGTTCTTCGCCATTTACGCCAAGCCGCAAAACCGGGAAGCCTCCGCCACCCTCCTGGCAGGTCCTTTGTATGCCCAGGAATACCTGCATTACGAAGGTCGTCCGGTCGACCACCACGGGCTGCCCCGTTTTGCAGAAGCTTCGTTCGATGCCGCCTATCCTTTCGGGCAAGTACGCTTATCCGATAAAGAGTTGCCTGTAAAAGTCGTTGTAAAAGCCTTTAATCCGTTGGTACCCGGAGATGCGGAAGCCAGCGGATTACCTGTGGCTGTGCTGGCATACGAAGTAACCAATACCACCGGCCGGCCGGTAGAGGTGGCGGTGTGCGGCTCCATGCGCAACTTTATCGGTAAAGACGGAAGCCGGTTCCGTACCGACTGGAAAGGCGATTACATCCCTACCGGGGTAAAAAACAACCGGAACAAATACCTCGAGCGTAACGGGATAAAAGGAATTTACCTGTATTCCGACGGGGTAGATAGGAACGACCCTGCTTGGGGAACCGTCGCTCTTACCACCCAGGCGCGCGGCGACGTTACTTACCGTACCTCCTCGAAAGCCGATAACTGGAACAACGGCATCCTGAACTTCTGGGACGACTTCAGCGCCGACGGTCTGCTCACCGAGCGAAGCGAACAGGAAGACGAAGACCCGATGGCTTCGCTGGCCGTGAAAAGAACGATCGGAGCGGGATGCACCGAAACGTTTACTTTTTACCTTACCTGGCATTTCCCCAACCGGAAAGCCTGGTCGGATACGGTGGTGGGGAATTATTATACCCGGCATTATACCGATGCCTGGCAAGCGGCGGAAACGATTATTCCGCAAATGGCCGGACTCGAAGAAAAAACGCTGTCGTTCGTGCGTGCGTTCCTCGGGGCGTCGTACCCCGATGCGATAAAAGAAGCGGCCTTGTTCAATCTGGCCACCTTGCGCTCGCAAACCGTATTCCGCCTGCCCAGCGGGCATTTGATGGGTTGGGAAGGCGTGATGGACCGTTTCGGTTCGTGCGCCGGTTCCTGTACGCATGTATGGAACTATGAAACGGCCACTCCTTATCTGTTCGGAGAGCTGGCCAAAACCATGCGCGACGTAGAGTTCAATTACGCTACCAAAGAAAACGGACTGATGAACTTCCGCGCCTCTCTGCCGCTCTCCGAAGCAAGTAAAGGAAACAGTGCCGCTGCCGACGGCCAGTTGGGGTGCGTGATGAAGCTCTACCGTGAATGGCAACTCTCCGGCGACAACGAGTTCCTGAAAAACAATTGGGAACCGGTTAAAAAAGTGCTTTCCTACGCCTGGACGGAAAAAGGCTGGGACGGGAATTGCGACGGCGTGATGGAAGGTTCCCAGCATAATACGATGGACGTAAACTATTTCGGCCCCAACCCGCAGATGGGCTTCTGGTATATAGGCGCTTTGAAAGCGGCCGAAAAGATGGCGCTTGCCGTACGTGACAAAGCGTTTGCCGGGAAATGCCGCGCCTTGTTTGAAAGAGGTTCCCGCTGGATGGACGAAAACCTGTTCAACGGCGAATACTACGAACACAGAATCACCGATCCGGAAACGTTCGAGTATCTCGATATGCAGGCTCCGGACGTAAAAATACCCCCTTTCCAGCTGGGACCCGGTTGCCTCATCGACCAGTTGGCCGGGCAATATATGGCCCACTTGTGCGGATTGGGTTACCTGGCGGATAAAGCGCATATCCGCACCACCCTCGGCAGTATTATGAAGTACAATTACGTACCCGATTTTAGCCGTCACTTCAATAATATGCGCTCGTATGCGATGGGCGACGAAGCCGGCCTGTTGATGGCTTCCTGGCCGAAAGGGCGCCTGGACGTGCCTTTCCCGTACTTTGCGGAAGTAATGACGGGTTTCGAGTATTGCGCCGCTACCGGGATGTTGTACGAGGGCATGGAAGAAGAAGCGCTGACGTGCATCCGGGCCATCCGTAACCGCCACGACGGAGCCAAACGGAATCCTTTCAGCGAGCCGGAGTGCGGACACCACTATGCGCGCTCGATGGCGAGCTGGTCGGCGCTGATCGCCTGGAGCGGTTTCGTGTATTCGGGGGTCGACCGGCGGATGGAGATTACGGCGCGTCCCGGCACCTACTTCTGGAGCAACGGGTATGCCTGGGGCACCATCCGGGTTACGGAAGAGGAAGCAGCTGTCGAAGTGCTGCACGGCTCTCTGAAGTTGAAGTCGCTTGCGGTAGGAGGCCGGCGGGCAATCCGGTTCGAACCGGCGGTGTTGGAAGCAGGAGATAAACGAACCGTCCGTTTAGAAAGATGAAGCGTTCCTGGTTTATAACAGCCTGTTTATCGGCTTGTTTGTTTTGGTCGGCCTGTACTCCGGAAAAAAACGGAACGGATATTCCGTTCCGGGAGCCGGCCGCCTGGCAGGAGGTGTTACGCGAAAAGCTCCCGTTACTGGGGCACCGCAACTGGATTGTCGTTACCGATATGGCGTATCCGTTGCAGTCGCGTCCGGGCATTACCACGTTGTATGCCGCCGAGCCGTATCCGGAAGTATTGAGAGAAGTAAAAGAGCGGCTGGAAAAGGCGCCGCACGTATCGGCCGTGGTGTATCAGGACCGGGAGTTGAGTTTTTTGTATGAGGAAGATTGCCCGGGCATTACCCGGTTGAAAGACGAGATGCGCGCAAGCCTGCCGCCGGACGGCATAAAGCGCGTTGCGCACGACCGGCTGATTGCCCGGCTGGATAGCGTGAGTAACCGGTTCGAGGTGGTGATTATCAAAACGAGCCTGACCATTCCCTATACTTCTACTTTCTTCGAACTCGATTGCCGCTATTGGAACGGCGGAAAGCAAGCGGCGCTGGAAGACCGGATGGGAAAGGCGGTTTACGAATAAGTAATGAGCGTATCGGCAGTTCCGCAACTGTAACCTGAATGTAAAAATAACTGTTTTATCTAAAGGATGCTCTTTCTTTAGATAAAACAGTTAATCACAAAAATGTAGGAGTAAACTCGATACCCAACGCACGGGCGATACGAAAGAAACTCGAAATTTGAATATCCGTTTCTCCTTTTTCCACACGGGCGATATAGCTTCTTGCCGTACCCACTTTCTCCGCTAACTCCTGTTGCGTTATCTTTAACTCTTTCCGGCGGTCGCGCAATATCTCGCCGTAATACCAGGCAATCGACTTTTCATGAAAGGAAATGCGCGATTCTGTTCCGGCTTTTCCGTATTTCTTATCCAGTAGCTCACCTGCCGTAGGCAGTTTTACCAACTTATTTTCATCCAACTTTTTCATAGCTCAAAATCTTTCAATATCTGTTTAGCCGTCTTTATTTGTTTACTGTAGTCTTTTGTGGATTTCTTCAGGAAACCATTCAAGAGCAATATTTTCTTTGAAAGGATGATATTATCATCATCGATAGCAAAAAGAATAGTCCGGTATTCATTGGTATTGACAGATACTCGCATCTCATACAAATCCGTCTTTTCCAAATGTTTCACAAACTTCGTGTTAAGCACATATTCGGTTCGGATAATATCCATCGCATACTCGAACTTCGCCTTCACTTTATCTGGTAACTTTTCATAGAACGCTGTAAACTCATTCGAGAAATACAATTCACGTATATTATTCTCTTTTTTGCCCGTTTCTTTCATTATGCAAATGTAACTAATCGGATACAATTAAGCAAGAAAAGTATCCATCTTGTGTAAATCATTTATTTTTATCACGATTCAATTTTCCGATTTTTCTCATCAACGACTTTAATCCGTAAAAACGAAGGCACGCGTAAATAAGTAAAAAATAAAGAGCGCCGTTACAGGTATTGCGCTATCAGGTGGTTGTTGCTGATGTACCGCACTACCGCCAAAGGTTTGTTGCCGGTTCGGTAAATAGTGAAAAACACGTACCATTGGGTGTCTTTGTTCTTCGGGAAGGTACAGTAAAACATCTTTTTACCGTATCTGTCGAAGTAAGGAGGAGCAACACGTTTCACTCGGTTAGGTAAGGTTTCTTTTATATCGTCCACTAAATCATCCACATATTTCAACGCGCTTTCTTCGAATCCGAAATAGTCTTTTTCATAGAGAAGGGTGGATAATTCATTGAAGTATTCGAGCGCTTCGGGCATAAATACGATTTTCATTTCTTCTTTTCACTGAAAAGTTTCCGGATATGTTGTTTGGCACCTTCTCTGAACTCTTCCGCCGTAATCGCCCGCGCCAAATCTTCGTCCGGCTCGAGCATATATTCCGGGTCTATCATCGTATCCTGCTCGGTTACGGGAAGCACCTTGTAACTTTTGTTTTTTCCGCGGAGAATAAATACTTCTTTTCCCTGATCTACCAAGTCGAGGTAAATCTTCTGATTGGCCCTGAACTCTCCGGATGTAACGATTAGCATATCTTTGTAATTTTAAGGTATATCGGTTCGGTTCGCACTCTTTTCGATTCTTTGGGACACAAACATACCGGATTTTTTTCAAAGCGCCAACGGAAGCCGCCGTTTTTTTACCGGCCGCCGTGCTTTTAACAACCGGATACCCAGTGAAAAAACTTCCCGGAAACGCAGCGCTTTCTTAGCGCCCCGCATCACGTTTCCACACCTCCGTATCTTTGCGCTATATCCTTTTGCACACCGGCCGTATCAGAGCTTCGGCAGTAGCGAGTGCTTGCCCAGGAACTCCATAAACGCCGCCTTGTACGAATCCGAAACGGGGATATACGTTTTCCCGAACACGATGCGGTTCCGCTCGATTACCCGGATTTTTTCGGGCTGCACGATAAACGAACGGTGCACCCGGATAAACCGGCTTTCCGGCAACAACTCTTCCATCGCCTTCATGCTCATCAGCGACAATACCGGATGCGGCTCCCCGTCGATGTAAATCTTCACGTAGTCCTTCAGCCCCTCCACATACAAGATTTTTTTCAACTCGATTTGCACCAGCTTGTACTCCGTTTTGATAAAAATACGTTCGTACCCGCCGTCGCCAGGCGTTGCGGCGGTACAAGGCGCCTCCGTTTTCCGGTTCAGTTCGAACCAGTGCAACGCCTTGTCGGCCGCCTGCATGAAATCGGCGTAGCTTACCGGCTTGAGCAGGTAATCGAGCGCGTTCACCCGGTAGCTATCCAGCGCATACTGCTCGAAAGCCGTGATGAAAACGATGCGCGTGCGTTGCCCGATAATCCGCGAAAACTCCAGACCGTTCAACCCCGGCATCTGGATGTCGAGGAACAACACATCCACCGGCTTTTCCGACAACGCCGGAAGCGCCGTTACCGCGCTCGGGTATTTCCCTTCCAGTTGCAGGAAAGGCGTTTTGTTTACGTAGCTCTCCAGCAGGTCGGCCGCCAGCGGCTCGTCGTCGATTACACAGCAGGTCAGTATCATACGGTATCCGGTTCGAGGTGAAGAATCAAGCCCGACAAATACGTGTCGCCCGCCCTTTCGCAGCGCAATACGTATTGCTCCGGATACAACAGTTCCAGCCTTTTTTTCAGGTTCGTCAGTCCGATGCCCGAGCCGCTTTTGTCGTGTCCGGTTTTCGGGAAGTAACTGTTCTGGATGGTGCAGCTTATTTTCCGGTCGCCGTCGATACGGATGGCGATATGGATAAACGACGGCTCGCCGGTGCTTACGCCGTGCTTGAACGCATTTTCTATCAGCGAGATAAACAACAACGGAGCAATCGGTATCTCCGCGATTTCCTCTTCCGGAAGCTCTGCTTTCACCTCCACATGCGCCGGAAGCCGCAGCCGCATCAGCCGGATGTAATTCCGGATAAAATCGAGCTCCTTCGCCAGCGGAACGAAATGCTGGTTATTCTCGTATAATACGTAGCGCAGCAACTTGCTCAGGTCGTGCACCGATTGCTGCGCCTTCTCCGGGCTGAACGCAATCAGCGAATAAATGTTGTTCAGCGTGTTGAACAGGAAATGCGGGTTCAACTGGCTTTTCAGGTTTTTCAGTTCCGCCTCGAAATTGCTTTTTTCCAGCTCCTTCCGCTCGCCCTCCACCTTGTACCAGCTCCCCGTCATCCGGATGGCTACGCTCAGCCCGGCCACCAGCGAGTACAGCAGCGTGTTGCCGGTAAAGAACAAGATAATATCCTGCAAGTTGCGTTCCGGGCGGTGGTGCATCCCTTCGGGCGGCGGCAACAGTTGCATCAGGAAATGCACCCCCGCCATCGACACGGCAATCAGCACGATGTTACTCGCCACGTATTTGCCCGCCTGCCGGGTAAACAGGAACTTATCCACCAGCAAGCAGTAATTCGCATAGAACACCATCATGAACGAGAGCGGAACGATAACGAAGCGCAGGTAACTCTCTACCGTAACGCTCTGCTCGCGTCCGGTAAAGAAGAAAGGCAGGCCGAACAGAATCGCCCAGGCAACCGCATGGACGAAACCGGCAATCGGCTTTTTGTTGTTTCCGGGGTTCATTACGCAAAGATACGATTTATTCATAACGGATGGCTTCTATCGGGTCTAAATCGGCCGCCTTTTGTGCCGGGTACCAGCCGAAAAACACCCCGGTTACGGTACACACCGCGAACGACAGCACCACCGACCACAGCTGGATGTAAATGGGGAACATAAACAGCTTGTTTACCAGTACCGACGTGCCGGTTCCGAACAGCACCCCGATAAGGCCCCCCGTTACGCTTATCAGAATCGCTTCGATAAGGAATTGCGCCAGGATGTCGATGCCTTTGGCGCCGATACTCATGCGGAGGCCGATTTCGCGCGTGCGCTCCGTAACCGATACGTACATGATGTTCATAATCCCGATACCGCCCACCAAAAGCGAGATGCCCGCCACGCAAGCCAGCAGGATGGTCATCATGTCGGTGGTAGAGTTCAGCATCTGGCTTAGCTCCTCCTGCGAGCGGATGGTAAAATCGTCGTCGTTGGTGAGCTGGAGTTTGTGGTTTTGGCGCAGTATTTCGCTGATTTCCTCGATGGCTTCTTCGGTGTATTCCTCTTTCAGCGCCGAGGCGTAAATGCCTTGCAGGTAGGTAATGGCGAGCACCCTTTTCTGGATGGTGGTGTAAGGCGCGATAATCAGGTCGTCCTGGTCCATCCCCATGCTGTTGTACCCTTTCGGGGTAAGCACGCCGGTTACCTTGAACGGGATTTTATTGAACCGGATGATTTGCCCTACCGGGTCTTCGCCGTTCGTAAACAGGTTGTCGACGATGGTTTTACCGATAAGGCATACTTTGGCCGACGAGGCGATGTCTTGTTCGGTGAACATTTCGCCCTGCATCACTGTGTATTTCCGTATCTCCATGTAATCTTCGTTCACCCCGTACACCGACGAGGGGTAGTTGTTCGCGCCGAAAATAACCTGCCCGCTACTGCTTACCGAAGGCGAGCAGGCGCTGATGTGCCGGGCGTCGGAAACGATGCGTTCGTAATCGGCCAGCTTGAGCGTTTCCATGCTGCTGGCATCCTGCCGCACGCCGCCCCGCACGTCGGCTCCCGGATGAATCATAATCATGTTCGAGCCCATTTCGCTGATTTGCGACTGGATACTTTTTTTCGAGCCTTGCCCGATGGCCAGCATGGTGATGACCGACGCTACGCCGATGATAATGCCCAGCATGGTAAGAAACCCCCGCAGTTTGTTGTTGCCGAGCGCCCGGAGGGCTATTTTAAAAAGGTTGGTACCGTTCATTTCGTTCTGTTTTATAAAGGTTTAAAAAAACGGATTTTCCGGAGGCAAGCCTTCCGGTTCGCCGGAACACGCCGTTGCTTTCCGGTGCCGATGCCCGCCGAACTGTTTTTTGATGATTGTGAAA
>DBGBSM010000266.1:0-7456 GCA_048468815.1 Parabacteroides sp. | reverse complement strand
CTTATATGATTCAACAATTAATTGTTGCGATATTTTGAAAAACCGAAGATAGATACTAATCCGTTTACACCATGAGAAACACTTTCATTGTACTGGTATTATTATGGATAGCGCTTCCCGGGAATGCACAGCGAACGGCTGTGTACAGAGATGCATCGAAACCGATCGAAGCGCGTATCGAAGATGCCTTATCCCGCATGACACTCGAAGAAAAAGTCAGTCTGCTTCATGCCGACAGGAGTTACGGCTCGGCGGGCGTACCGAGACTGGGGATTCCGGAAAATAACCTGACCGACGGTCCGTCCGGGTTACGTCCGGAAATGGTATGGCAAACATGGATTTCCGCCGGGATGACGAACGATTCGTGTACGGCGTTTCCGGCGCTGGTCTGCCTGGCCGCCACCTGGAATCCCGAAATGGGGCGTCTTTTCGGGAAAAGCCTCGGCGAAGAAGCTTTATACAGAAACAAAAATATGCTTCTCGGGCCTGCGGTGAATATTTTCCGCACGCCGATGAACGGCCGCAACTTCGAATATATGGGCGAAGACCCGTATCTCGCATCGAAAATGGCCGTTGCTTATATTAAAGGCGTGCAGGAAAATCGCGTATCGGCCTGCGTAAAACATTTTGCCGTTAACAACCAGGAAACCGGGCGTACCACAATCAACACGATCGTAGACGAACGCACGTTGCATGAAATCTACTTCCCGGCTTTCAAGGCCGCCGTGCAGGAGGGCGGCGTATGGGCCGTTATGGGAGCTTACAATAAATTCAACGGTCAATATTGTTGTCATAATTCTTATCTGCTGAATGATGTATTGCGCAAACAATGGGGATTCGACGGCGTGGTCGTTTCCGATTTCGGAGGTACCCACGATACGCAGGAAGCCATCGATAACGGGCTGGATATGGAATTCGGTACCGATCTCGGTTCGGCGGAAGCCTTTCAAAATTATCGCCTCGGCGCGCCTTATCTGAAATTACTGAAAAGTAACCGGGCGAGCGAAGAGGTGCTGAACGAAAAAGTGAGGCGCGTATTGCGTATGATGTACCGCACCAATATGTCGGAAGAACGGCCGTGGGGTTCGCTTGCCTCGGAAGAGCATGCGCTGGCTGCCCGCCGGATTGCGGAAGAGGGAATCGTTCTTTTGAAAAACGACCGCCGGATTTTGCCGTTGAGCGCCGAATCTTTAACCCACCTCCTCGTAGTGGGCGAGAATGCCGTGAAACGGATGAGTCGCGACGGCGGTTCTTCTGAAACCAAATCGAAATACGAAGTAACCCCTTTCGACGGTATTTGCAAGTATGCAGCAAACCGGATCAGGATAGATTATCAACCCGGCTATTCCTCCGTGGCATCGAAAGCGGTAAACGATAGTTTGCATGCCGAGGCGGTGAAAGCGGCGAAAGGGGCCGACCTGGTTTTGTATATAGGAGGGATGAACAAGAGCCTTTACCAGGATTGCGAAGGGGTAGACAGGCAATCGTACCGCCTTCCGTACGGACAGGACGCCTTGATTTCCGCTTTATCAGCCGCCAATCCGCAGGTAGTAGCCGTCATGGTGTGCGGAAACGCCTATGCCATGCCGTGGCATAAGGAAGTCCCGGCTGTAGTCCAGGCCTGGTACGGCGGTACCGAAGCCGGACATGCCATCGCTTCCGTGTTGTTCGGAGAAACCAATCCGTCGGGTAAACTGCCTTTTTCTTTCCCCGTAAAAATCGAGGATAGCCCGGCTCATGCTTTCGATGCCTATCCGGGCAACGGAGATACCGTCGAATACAAAGAAGGTATCTGGGTAGGATACCGCTGGTTCGAGAAAAAGAAAATCGAGCCGCTGTTTGCTTTCGGGCACGGCCTCAGCTATACTTCGTTCGATTACGGCCCGATAACGCTCGACAAAAAAGAAATGAAAAGCACCGACAGCCTCGCTATTACCCTTCCGGTAACGAATTCGGGCGGAAGAGCGGGAGCGGAAACGGTACAATTGTACATCCGGGATGAAAAATCGACTTTACCCCGTCCGCTCAAGGAGCTCAAGGGCTTCAAAAAGGTAAAGCTCGCTCCGGGAGAAACGGCGGAAGTGCATTTTACCGTCGGAAAAGAGGCGTTGAGCTTTTACCACCCGGAACGCCACGAATGGGTGACGGAACCGGGAAAATTCCGGGTGCTGGCCGGAGCCGCTTCCGATGATATAAGAGCCTCCGCCGTATTTGTCGTAGAACCGTAAATGCTTGTGCAGCATACTTGCACGTATGAAAGAACCTTCATCGAACCCCTCTCTCGTACTCCTCGCTTGGAAATACCATGTTTAACTTTATAATAATGTATGTATGAAACTGAAAAATCATTTGTCGAACCTTCTAAGGGTTTTCCTTTGCCTGGTACTTGTCGTACCGGCGTTAACCCTCCATGCACAAGGCCAGCCGGCTATCGCAGTTTCCGGTACGATAACCGATGCCGCGGGAATACCGGTAATCGGCGCCGTCGTTATGGATGCCGCGCGTTCTTCGAACGGCTGCGTTTCTGATGTAGATGGAAACTTTACCCTCCGGGCAGCTGCGGGAACCGTGTTGCAAGTATCCTGCATCGGCTACCGGGCGTACCGGTTTACGGTACTTTCCCGTCAGCAACCTTATAAAATCGTGTTGCAAGAAGATAACGTACAACTCGACGAAGTGGTGGTGGTAGGATACGGCGTACAGAAAAAAGTAACGATGACCGGTGCGGTATCCGCCATACAGAACAAAGAAATCATCACCACGAAAAACGAGAACCTCCAGAATATGCTTACCGGCAAGATACCGGGATTGCGTATCGTACAAAACACGTCCGAGCCCGGCCAGTTCACCAACAAGATGGACATCCGCGGTTTCGGGACGCCGCTCGTAATCATCGACGGGGTGCCGAGAGACAACATGGCTAAGATAGATGCCGAAGACATCGAGAGCATTTCCGTGCTGAAAGACGCTTCCGCTGCGGTTTACGGCGTACGGGCCGCCAACGGGGTGATTCTCATCACCACCAAGAAAGGAAACAAAGGGCATGCGAGCGTATCGTATTCCGGACATATCACCTGGCAGGTGCCCACCGATTTTCCCGACCTGGTGGAAGCGGCCGACATCATGACGCTTATCAACGAGAAAGTGATACACAACGTCGACGAAAGCGCTAACCGCACCTATTCGCCCGAAGAGATAGCCGATTATCGCAACGGGGTGAAACGGGGAACGAACTGGAAAAACGAAATCTTCCGGCATTCGGCGCCTCAAACCCAGCACAACCTCACCATTTCGGGTGGCGGCGATAAAGTAACCTATTTCGCAGGCGCCGGTTACCAGTACCAGGAAAGCTACCTGCGCACCAACGCCATTAATTATGAAAAGTTCAACCTGCGGAGTAACATCACCGCCCAGGTAACCGACAACCTGAAGTTCGAGCTGAACCTGGCCGGGATGATGGACGAAAGGGAATCGCCGCCAGCCAATTCGTCGGCCATTATTTACGAAGGGTGGCTGTCGTCGCCGCTCGAAAAGGTGTGGTACGACGAAGAAAAGCGCATGTATGCGAGCCGGCTGAACCCGGCAGGCTACAATCCGGCGGGCCTGATGGATACCGACCTCACCGGGCATTGCACGTATAAAAGCAAATGGTTTCAGTCGAACGCGGCTCTTACCTGGGCTGTTCCGTGGGTGAAAGGGCTATCCGTGAGCGGGATGTACAGTTACGATTACATCTCCAATAACGACGACGAATACCGGAAGGCGTACAACCTGTACGATACGTCGGGAAACGCCATTATTAAAAGTGCGCAAACCGCGGCGCCCAACAAAATAGCCCGGTACTTTTACGAAAAGCAGAATAACTTGTGGCAGGCGCGGCTGAACTACGATCAGGCTTTCGGCAAGCACCACGTCGGCGTGCTGGCGCTTTTCGAAAACCAGCATAAGGAAGGCGACAACTTCTACGGAAGCCGCCAGGTGGCGCTCGATATGGATAAAGTGTTCGCCGGCATCACCACCAACCAGGAATTCAACCAGAATGCCGGCCAGGAAGTTTTGTACGATAACGCCAACCGGGCCCTGGTGGGCCGGCTCAATTACGACTATGCCGGCAAGTATATCGCCGAATTCGCCTTCCGTTACGAAGCCTCTTCGCTTTTCCCGAAAGACACCCGTTGGGGTTTCTTCCCGTCGGTTTCGGCCGGCTACCGGATTTCGGAAGAAAAATTCTGGACCGAATCGCCGCTCCGCTTTATCGACAACCTGAAAATAAGAGCCTCCTGGGGCGTATTGGGCGACGATAGCGCTGCCCGCTACCAGCATATTACCGGATACAAATATCCGTCGGCGGGCGGTTCGGTTTTCGACGGGCAATATATCGGCACCTCTACGAGCACCGGCATTCCGAACAAAGCCATCACCTGGTACGAGTCGCGTATATTCAATGCCGGCATCGACGCCGACGCCTGGAACGGCCTTCTCGGTCTGACGGCCGAGTACTTCAACCGGGAAAGAAGCGGCCTTTTAACCACGCGCGCCGGTTCGTTGCCCGGTGTGGTAGGAGCCACCCTTCCGCAGGAAAACCTGAACGGCGACCTTACCCGGGGCTTCGAGATAGAGCTGACCCACCGGAACCGCATCCGGGATTTCCATTACCAGGTCAAGGCGAATATCGCCTATACCCGCACCAAATACACCCATGTGGAAACGAGCCGGGCCGGCAATTCGTACGAGAACTGGAAAAACAACACCAACAACCGGTATAATAATATCACCTGGGGGGTAGAAGGAGCCGGCCGGCTGGAAACGTGGAACGAAGTGTGGCACAATCCGATCTTGATTGCCCGGGGCTCCGTGTTGGGCGATTACGAATACCTCGACTGGAACGGCGACGGCGTATTCTCGGAACTGGACAAGCATCCGCTCGTTAACTCCAGTTCCGTTCCGCTCCTCAATTTCGGCGTTACCTTCTCCGCGCAGTGGAAAGGGATAGATGTTTCCCTCCTGTTGCAGGGGGCCGGTAAAACGTATGTGTCTCCGCAAGGTATTCTTTATCAGCCTCTTTTCGGTGACGGAGCCGTAGCCCAGTATCTGGACCGCTGGCATCCGGCCGACCCGCTCGCCAACCCGTACGACCCGGCTACCGAGTGGGTGGAAGGGCATTATGCCTATACGGGCACGCTTCCCGACCAAAGCTCCGGTTTCCATCTTCAAAACGCCTCTTATATGCGTCTGAAAAACCTCGAAATCGGCTACAGTCTGCCCGAAAAATGGCTGAAGCGAGCCCGCATACAAGGATTGAGAGTATACTTCAGCGGGTATAACCTGCTTACCTTTACGAGCTTGAAATACCTGGACCCCGAATATAGCGCCGACACGGCCTATGCTTACCCCATCAGTAAAACGTATACACTCGGTCTTAACTTTAAATTCTAACGAACAACCCTATGAAACTGAATGCATTTATATCGATTCTGTGTGCCGGCGCCTTGTTTGCCTGTACCGACCTGGATATGGCTCCCGTCAATATCGTGAACGAAAAGGATTTGCTGGCCAACGAAGCGGGCACGCTCAGCTACCTTTCCAATATGTACATGAATATCCCGCTCGAAGATTTCCGGTATGTGTATACCGGTAACCCGCCGTTTAACTATGTGTGGACGATTTACGACCAACCTTCGTGCCGCACCGGCGAAGCGCTCGGCCGGGATGCGTTCGGCAACGAGTACGAAGCCGTAGGTTACTGGAACCAGGCGTACGCTTACATACGCGACGCCAACCTGTTCCTGGAAGTGCTGCCGCAGTATGCCTCGAATTATACCGAAGCGCAGGCCGGTTGTTTTCTGGGAGAAGCTTATTTCATCCGCGCCCTGGTTTATTATTCGCTGGCAAAACGTTACGGCGGCGTGCCCATCGTGGAGAAAGTAATCGACTATCCCGCCTCCGTATCGTTCGAAGAAACGCAACTTTTCCGGGCATCCGAAGAAGAAACCTGGGATTTTATCGGCGCCGACCTCGATAAAGCCATCGAGTTGCTTCCGGAGAGCAACCAGAAAGGACGCGCCGATAAATATGCGGCGGCCGCTCTCAAGTCGCGCATCATGCTCCATGCCGGCTGTATCGCCAAGTATAACACCGTGAATTACGCCCCCGTAAACGGCGTGCGGGTGTGCGGTATTCCACAGGAAAAAGCGGTCGGTTACTTCAAAGCGGCGTACGATGCTTCCCAACTGGTAGAAGAAGGCGGATACCGGCTTTACACGGATAAGTGGGTGGCCGGCAACCGGCAGGCGCAAATCGACAACTTTACTTCCATCTTCCTCGACGATACCTACGAAACCATCTTCGGCAGGTATTACATCGGCCCGGAGCTCCTGCACCAGTTCGATAATTCGGCCCAACCGATGCAAACCTCCAACGGCGACAACAATTCGGAAGTATGTCCCACGCTCGATTTTGTGGAAATGTTCGAGTTCGATAACAAAGATGCGAACGGCCGGTTCGCCAATTTCGACGAGAACGGGCATTACAAGCTGTACCGTTCGCCCCTCGACGCTTTTGCCGGTTGCGAACCGCGCCTGGCGGCTACCGTGATTTTGCCGATGGCCGAATTCAAGAACCAGGTAATCGAGCTCCGCCGGGGAATCTTAACGGGTAAATCGGTTACCGCGATGGGGGCCTTGCTCGACGCCTCCGACAATTATTCATCGAACTACAACGTGGCGGTGGATGAAAATACGGTGAAACTGGTCAACTCGTTCGGCCAGAATAACGACGATACGTACCTGGTGCAACTGAAAGACGGTTCCCGGTATTGGAACGACCTGGCGGATAAATACCCGGACAAAAGAAACATCTACGCCGGCAAGATGCGACCTTCCGGCGCCAGCGGCCCCGTTTCGAACTGGGATTACGGCAACATCAGCGGGTTCTATCTGCGGAAATACCTTAATCCCGACCCGAATGCGCTTAACGGAGGCAATTATTCTTCGCAGCCGTGGATCGAAATCCGGTACGCGGAGGTACTCCTGAACCGGGCGGAAGCCGCCTGGGAGCTCGTTTCGTTGGGCGAGGCGGCCGACGCCCAGGGAAGAAACTACCTGGCTGTGGCTACCGAGGGTATCAATTCCATCCGGAGAAGAGCCGGCGCCAGCGAGTTGGCCGCCGGGCTGGCGGCCGATGAAAAAAGCCGCGACCTGATTCGTACGGAACGCCGCAAAGAACTGGCGTTCGAAAACAAAACCTACTGGGACCTGAAACGGTGGAGAATCATCGACACCGAGGCCGAGCAGAAAGACCGGAAATACCGTATTTTGTGTCCGTTCTTCTCGGTAGAAGACGACGCCTATTTCCTCGACGTGAAATACGCCGAGCCGAGAAGCCAGAACGGCGTAACGATGGAACCTTATATTTACTCGTTCGAGCCCCGGCAGTATTACCAGAAAATCGACCCTGC
>DBGBSM010000265.1:0-5068 GCA_048468815.1 Parabacteroides sp. | reverse complement strand
CCCCTTTATTTTTTACCGGCTCTCCGACCCGCTTGTACAACCGTATATCGTTTCCGTTTTCCCTGCTTCCCGTACAGCCGGTATACGCCGGAATAAAAAAACCGCTCTCCCACCCCTGTTTCGTTTTACTTTTCCGTTGTTAATCCCTTCCGGATTGAGAATAAATTCATACGTTTGCACTGCAACTTATTATACCGTAGAAAAATGAAAAAATTCGTATGTGCGGCAGTTGGCCTGCTGTTGGTTTTCTCTTCGTGCGTAACCAAAAAGAAATATCTGATTGCCGAAACCGGCCGGCTGGAAGCATTGGAACGGGAACGCATCCTGAAAGACGAACTGAATACGGGCAATACCACCATCGCCCGGCTTACCGAGCGCCTCAACAAGCTGTTACGCGACACGGCCCAGCTGGGAGGCGAAATACGGAACTACCGTACCCTGCTCGACTCGAACCTTTCGGAAAACGAAAAACTGAACGCCGTCCTGCGTGAAAAAACGGCGGAGCTGGACGAACGCGAAAGAACGATTAGCAGCTTGCAGGAAATGATCGACGCACAAAATGCAAAAGTACAATCGCTCCTCACCAACGTACAGGAAGCGCTTTTGGGATTCGGCAGCGACGAATTGAGCGTACAGTTGAAAGACGGCAAGGTATACGTAGCCATGTCGGACAAGCTGTTGTTCGAATCGGGAAGCGCCAAGGTAGACAAACGGGGCAAGGAAGCGCTGGCCAAACTGGCAGGTGTGTTGAACAAACAAAACGACATCGACGTATACATCGAAGGGCATACCGACACGAAGCCGATTCATACGGCGCAATTCAAAGACAATTGGGATTTGAGCGTGATACGCGCCACTTCGGTAGTACGGATTCTTACGAAAGAATACGGAGTGAGCCCGTTGCAAATACAACCGGCGGGCAGGGGCGAATACAAACCGGTAGCCGATAACGAAACAGCCGAAGGACGCGCCAGGAACCGCCGTACCGAAATTATCATGGCGCCCCGGTTAGACAAGTTATTCCAATTATTACAAAACTAATCCGTTAGCTCATCATGAAATCGCGCACCCCTATCACTCCGGAAAGCATTGCCGCCGACCTGCGGTATCTCACGTTGTTATCGCACAGCTTTCCTACCATCGCCGATGCCAGCACGGAGATTATCAACCTCGAAGCCATCCTGAACCTGCCGAAAGGAACGGAGCATTTCCTTACCGACATCCACGGCGAGTACGAAGCCTTCCGCCACGTACTGAAAAACGGATCGGGCGCCATCAAGCGGAAAGTGAACGAAATTTTCGGCCATACGTTGCGCGAATCGGAAAAGAAGGAGCTATGCACGCTGATTTATTATCCGAAAGAAAAGCTGGAACGGGTGAAAGCGGCCGAAAACGACATCAACGACTGGTACCTGATTACGCTGAACCAACTGGTAAAAGTATGCCAGAACGTATCGTCGAAGTATACCCGCTCGAAGGTACGGAAAGCGTTACCGGAAGAGTTTTCGTACATCATCCAGGAATTGCTGCACGAATCGTCGGTGGAACCGAACAAGCAGGCCTATTTCCATGTGATTATCTCCACGATTATCTCGACCAAGCGGGCCGACGATTTCATTATCGCCATGTGCAATCTGATTCAGCGCCTTACCATCGACTCGCTGCATATCGTAGGAGACATTTTCGACCGGGGCCCGGGAGCACACATCATCATGGATATTCTGTGCAACTACCATAACTTCGACATTCAGTGGGGCAACCACGACATCCTGTGGATGGGCGCGGCGGCCGGCAACGAAGCCTGCATGGCGAACGTAATCCGCATGAGCATGCGCTACGGCAACCTGGGAACGCTCGAAGACGGCTACGGCATCAACCTGCTTCCGCTGGCCACTTTCGCCATGGAAACGTACGGAGGCGACGACCCGTGTACGATTTTCCAACCCAAGCTGAAATATGCCGATAACAAGTACGACGACAAGACCATCCGGTTGATTTCGCAGATGCACAAGGCGATTTGCATCATCCAGTTCAAGCTGGAAGCGCAGATTATCGACCGCCGCCCGGATTTCGGCATGGCCGACCGGAAGCTGCTGCACCGCATCGACTTCGAACGCGGCGTACTGGTGCTCGACGGAAAAGAATATCCGTTACGGGATGCCAGCTTCCCGACGGTGAACCCGGCCGACCCGTACACCCTTACTCCGGAGGAACAGGAGATTATCCGGAAGCTGCACCACTCGTTCGTACGGAGCGAAAAACTGAAGAAACACATGCGCTGCCTGTTTTCGTACGGAGGCATGTACCTGGTATGCAACTCGAACCTGCTGTTCCACGCCTCGGTTCCGCTCAACTCCGACGGCTCGCTGAAGGAAGTGTCGCTGAACGGCGGAAAATACAAAGGAAAAGCGTTGCTCGACAAGGTAGACCAGCTTATCCGCACCGCTTATTTCGACGACGACACGACGGAAGAGAAAAAATTCGCCCTCGATTATATGTGGTATCTCTGGTGCGGAAAGGACGCTCCTCCGTTCGACAAAAGCAAAATGAGCACCTTCGAGCGCTATTTCTTAGACGCGCCCGAACTCTGCACGGAAACGAAAGGGCATTATTATACGCTCCGGAACGAGGAATCGGTATGCAACGCGCTGCTGAAAGAGTTCGGCGTAACCGGCCCGCATTCGCACATCATCAACGGACACGTGCCGGTAAAGGCCATCAAAGGGGAGCAACCGTTGCGTGCCGGAGGCAAGCTGCTGGTTATCGACGGCGGGTTTTCGAAGGCATACCAGCCGGAAACCGGTATTGCGGGCTATACGCTGGTGTACCACTCGCACGGGCTGGAACTGGTGCAACACGAGCCTTTCGAATCGGCCCAGCAGGCTATCGAAGAGGGGCGCGACATCAAATCGACGGCTTTCGTTATCGAGTTCAATACCCAGCGGATGATGGTGAAGGATACCGACAAAGGGAAAGACCTGGTTACCCAGATACGGGATTTGGAAAAACTGTTGTACGCTTACCGCAACGGCGTAATCAAAGAACGGAAATAACCGGATACCGGTCCGCACCGGCAGGGAAACGCCGCCTGCCGCCCGCACGTATCCGGAAGGGATATACGCCGGGCTGCGAAGAAGCTGCACTTTCGAACGATTCGTTTTGTAAGTGCAGCTTCTTCGCAGCCCGGTATTTTTTATGCCGGGAATAGCCGGATAAACAGGCAAGCGCCCCGTAACCCGGATTCTGCCGGCCCGGTTTTACTGCCTGTTCTGGCTGAAATACACGCGGGCATGGTTGATATCTTCCAGGAAATCCTGTAAGTCTTGCTCGTGGTCTTCTTCCTCGCTCAGGATATGTTTGGCAACATCGCAAGTGGTGAAGTCGATTCCCGTGGTAAAGCTGGCGATTTCTTCGTACCGGATGATGGCGCACCGCTCGGAAGCGAGGTTTTGGTTTATCAGGCTGATTACGTCGAAATCGTTCGGGGTTAAGTATTTGCACCGGGCCAGTTCGAACCATTTCTGAGGCTCCAATACCGGAGTTCCTTCCAGTTCGATAATCCGTTTGGCCAACCAGTTGGCATGGTCGTATTCTTCCTTGGCATGTTCTTCGAACTCTTTCTGTACGGAAGTACGCATAATGCCTTTTACCACCAGCGCCCCGACCCAATATTGATAAAAAGCCAGCCATTCTTCCGACAGGGCGGCATTGAGCTGATTCAATACACTCTCTACATCGATTTTACCTTTCAGGATTTCCACACTCTCTCTTGCCATAGTTGTACAGTTTTAATTAAACATTCGTGTTTACAGTAATAACAAGAGGGCTCTTTATTTGTTCGTAGGAAAAACCGAATTCTTCTATAACAGAGCCGGTATACGACGTTGCGGATACGAAAAAAGCAGTACATTTGCGTAGAAAAAAAGAACGATGAAAAACCTGCTTTTATTTTTTATGTTGGCTGCGTTGTCGGCAAGTTGCAAAGGTACGAATGCGAAAATGCAGAACGAAAATCCGGACGGTTCTTCGTCGTCCCATACCAGCTGCAAACCGGCACCCGAAATATCCGGAAGAAAAGACTGCTTGAATTCTTTGAGGGAGCAATGGACCGGATATTACGAAACCGAAGTCAATTTACCGGTAAACGGCACTTCCGAACCCGAAAGTTCGTTTGTAACCTATGCGCTGGAGATTACTTCCGCCACGTGCACCTTTTATAAATCGCAGTTACATGCGAACGATAGATATGAATGCGAAGCCAGGGAGGTAACAGCCGACCGGATATCCCTACAGGCTACAGGCGATTATGCTCCGGATACCGGTGGGCAGCCGCTTGTGGTTTTATATAAGAACGGGGATACCTATTATATAAAAGGGCCTTTCATATTCGACTCGAAATATAAGACGGATGTTATGATAAAAATCGACAAAGCCGTTAGCCGGCTTTGGAAGGGGGCCTATTCCTTATCCGTCGGTTACGGAGAGTTGGACGAGTTCAGTAAAATGGAAATATATTATTATTTCGATATCAGGGAGAATGCCGCTTTCGTTACGGCGGAAGGGTATCGAACGAGCTTCGAATGCGAATGTACTGTAAAAGAAGAAAAAAACCGGTTGGCGTTACTATATAAACGAACCGTGGAATCACTTACGGATGTGCCGGTAAAGAACGAAGGAGATACGGTGGCGATACTTACCCATGAGCAAAACGATTACTACGTTCAAAGCCCCGTCATCGCCGATGCCGACTGGAATTACAACACGCGGTTACCGTTAACGAAGGAAACGTCCGAATGATAAATAAAACAGCCGGAAGCGACGGCATAACCCGGAACGACCTGCGTTCGCATCCGGATTGCCCGGCTTTGGCAAAAACCGTACGAACCACTAAACGAAATATAACGATGAAAAGAATCGATGTCGAAGCGCTCGACGACAATTTTATCCGGATAATCGGAAAAGAATGGATGCTGGTTACCGCCGGCACGAAAGAACAGTTCAATATGATGACGGCCAATTGGGGCGGTGTGGGTTATTTATGGAACAAACGGGTGGCATTTATTTTCGT
>DBGBSM010000264.1:0-2247 GCA_048468815.1 Parabacteroides sp. | reverse complement strand
AATCCTTTATTTCAGGCGCGGCGTAATCGTACGGCGCTACGCTCCCCACCGGAAGATATTCCTTGATATTCAGAAAATAATAATATAAACTGTCTTGCACCTGCAACGACTTGTTATTTTTCAGGAAAGCGGAAGGATTGGAAATATGCTCCGGGATATTGTCCATCACCTCGTCGAAATCCACCCACTTATCATAAAAATACTCGTAAATCGCAGCATACTGCACACTGTATTTCTCTATTTTTTCGATGGAAGCTTCCGAATCGGATTTATACCAGCTCTCCATTTCCTTTATATTCGGCGCATTCACCGGTATTTTCAGGAAGAGCCCTTTAATCAGGTTTTTATCCAAAACGAATTTTTCCTTATTTTCCTCGTAATACCGCTGCATATCGTCGGGCCGGATTTCACCCGACAGCTTTTCCCGCACCAGTTTTTCCTGATAACGATACTGCAACAGGGAGTTCCGGTAATCTTCCACCAGCCTGGCAATCTGCTGTTCCTCGTCGTTACCGAGGTTTCTTTCGGCCACATCCAGCATCAACCCCTCGATTACCCAATTGCGGATATAACTCTCGGCCAGTAGCGTACTGTCGGCAACCGACGAATTACGGGGTATCAGCGGAATCAATTCCGATTTATAAAGCTTTCTGCCGTTCAGCTCCACCAATACGCCTTCGTCGCCGGGCGCCTTCTGCGGCTGCCGACAGGCAAAAAACGCAAACAGAACAACGATATAGAAGAAAACCTTATACATGAATACTCCTTATTTCTTTAGTACGCCGGTAAATACCCAAGTTCACAAACAAGGACAAAAAGCGGCATACAAAAATAACACTAATCCAACGGAAACAGAAAAACCGGGTTCTTCTATTCCGCTAAATTAGTGTTTTTTATACATATGTAAATATACGAATCTTTAGAACGTGTTCGAATTTTCCCTGGATAAATCCTTAAAGTGGCTTTATCGGCCTGCTTTGAGCGAAATTTAAACAAGCTCTTATTCGCCGCGACTGTAGTTGGGCGCCTCGCGCGTAATCGCCACATCGTGCGGATGACTTTCGGCCACACCGGCATTGGTTATCCGGGTAAACTTAGCCCGGTGCAATTCGTCGATATTATGCGCCCCGCAGTAACCCATTCCGGCTCTCAGGCCGCCTACCATCTGGTAAATCACCTCGTACAGCGAACCCTTGTACGGTACCCGGGCAGCAATGCCTTCGGGCACCAGCTTTTTCACATCGTCTTCCACATCCTGGAAATAACGGTCTTTCGAACCTTTCTGCATCGCCTCCAGCGACCCCATTCCCCGGTACGACTTGAATTTACGCCCGTTGAAAATAATCGTTTCGCCCGGCGACTCTTCCACGCCGGCCAGCAACGAGCCCATCATGACCGAAGAGCCGCCCGCAGCTAACGCTTTTACAATATCGCCCGAGTAACGCAATCCTCCGTCGGCAATCAACGGTATGCCGGTTCCTTCCAGCGCTTTCGCCACCTCATAAATAGCCGATAGTTGCGGCACGCCCACTCCGGCAATCACCCGGGTAGTACAAATGGAGCCGGGACCGATCCCGACCTTCACCGCATCGACGCCGGCCTGAGCCAGGTAACGCGCCGCATCGCCCGTAGCGATATTTCCCACTACGCAATCGATTTCGGGATGCGCCGCCTTGATTTGTTTCAGCACGTCCACCACTCCTTTGGAATGGCCGTGGGCCGTATCGATAACCAACGCGTCGGCACCGGCTTCGACCAGCGCCTCTACCCGTTCGAACGTATTGAAAGTAACGCCTACGCCGGCAGCTACCCGCAAACGGCCTTTCGAGTCTTTGCAAGCAGCGGGCTTATCCTTCGCTTTGGTAATATCCTTGTAGGTAATCAGTCCGATCAGCTTATTGTGCGTATCCACAACCGGCAACTTTTCGATTTTGTGTTGCTGAAGTATCCGTGCAGCAGCTTCCAGGTCGGTACCCTGACCGGTTACCACCAGGTTTTCTTTTGTCATTACATCTTCGATAGAACGGTTCATATCGCGTTCGAAACGCAAATCCCGGTTCGTTACGATGCCCAGCAAATAGCCCTGCTCGTCGACCACCGGGATACCGCCGATTTTATATTCGGCCATAATCGCCAGCGCATCCGCCACTTTTTTTCCTTTGGCAATCGTTACAGGGTCGTAAATCATCCCGTTCTCGGCACGCTTGACCGATTGAACCTGTTTGGCCTGTTCTTCGACCGTCATAT
>DBGBSM010000263.1:0-9003 GCA_048468815.1 Parabacteroides sp. | reverse complement strand
GTCTTTGAGAGAGGTTTTGGAAGATTTGGCGGCTTTGGCGGGTTTTTCCTGCGTTTTTTCTTCGGCGGCTTCCGCGAATTCATCGGGAAACTCGTCGGCGAACCCGTCGTTTCGGATGTCATCCGGCATTTCGTCCAGATTGTCGAACTCCATTTGAGTGTCTTTTTCTGCCATTTTTACTTATTTGTTGAGAATTTGATTAGCATGGTCTTTGGTATTCACCTCCTGAGGGCCGATGATCTTTTCGATAATCCCCTCCTCGTCGATTACGAAGGTAGTACGGGCCGTTCCCATGTATGCACGTCCGTACATTTTCTTTTCCACCCACACCCCGAACTGTTGGTTCAGCGAAGTGTCGGTATCCGCGATTAACTGGAACGGGAGGTCTTGCTTCGCAATAAATCCCTGGTGCGACTTGGCGCTGTCTTTGCTCACCCCGATTACTTCGTAACCGGCGTTTTGCAGCTCCCGGTATCCGTCGCGCAGGCTACAAGCCTGCGCCGTGCAACCCGACGTATTGTCTTTCGGATAAAAGTAGAGCACCACTTTCTTTCCCTTGAAATCGCTTAATCTTATTTCTTCCCCGTTCTGGTTCTTGCCCAGTATCTCGGGGGCTTTGTCGCCTACTTGCATTTTTCTTTTCTTTGGTTCGTATTTTTTATACCGGCAGTGTAAGCGGATTCCGTCTTAAGCGCCGGCTTTCCTTTCGTACCGGAGCGGATATAGCGTGTCCGTTTATTTTACCGGTTTTCCGCTTTCTCCTTTTTTTTCTCTGTGTCTCCGTGCCTCTGTGTTCTATTCCAACTCCAGGTCGGCATCGAACAATTCGTGCCACGGCAAGCCCTGTTTGTTCAGCTCGGCCATAAACGGGTCCGGGTCGAACTCTTCCACGTTGAACACGCCCGGTTTGCGCCAGATGCCTTGCATAAACAGCTTCGCTCCGATGGTGGCCGGCACGCCGGTGGTATAGCTTACCCCTTGCGCTCCCGTTTCCTTATAGGCCGCTTCGTGGCTGCAATTATTGTAAACATAATACGTACGTTGACGTCCGTCTTTTATCCCTTTGATGCGGCATCCGATGGAAGTTTCGCCCGTATAGTTCTCGCCCAGCTCTCCCGGGTCGGGCAATACGGCTTTCAGGAACTGGATGGGCACGATTTCCATGCCGTTGTACAAAATCGGGTCGATGCGCGCCATGCCGATATTCTGGATTACCCGCAAATGGGTAAGGTATTCCTGTCCGAACGTCATCCAGAAACGGGCCCGTTTCAACGTGGGGAAATTCTTTACCAGGCTCTCCAGTTCCTCGTGGTAAATGAGGTACGATTCTTTGGCCCCGATGTTCGGATAGGTGAGCGGCCGGTGTATTTCGTGCGGCTCTGTCCACACCCAGCGTCCGTTTTCCCAGTATTTCCCCTTCTGCGTTACTTCGCGGATGTTGATTTCGGGATTGAAATTGGTGGCGAACGCCTTGTGATGGTCGCCCGCGTTGCAATCCACGATGTCGAGGTAATGCAGTTCGTCGAAATGATGCTTGGCCGCATAGGCGGTAAATACGCTGGTTACGCCCGGGTCGAACCCGCATCCTAAGATGGCCGTCAATCCGGCTTCCCGGAACCGGTCGCGGTATGCCCATTGCCAGCTATACTCGTACTTCGCTTCTTCCTTCGGTTCGTAGTTGGCGGTATCCAGGTAGTTTACGCCGGTGGCCAGGCATGCTTCCATAATGGTCAAGTCCTGGTAAGGCAGCGCTACGTTGATTACGATGTCGGGTTTGCATTCGGTGAGCAGCGCTACCAGCTCGTTTACGTTATCGGCATCTACCTGCGCCGTACGTATCGGAGCGCCGGGCAAAGAGGCGGCTAAGGCGTCGCATTTCGATTTGGTGCGGCTGGCCAGCGTGATTTCAGTAAATACGTCTTTGTTCTGAACGACTTTGTTGGCCACAACGGAGCCTACGCCGCCGGCACCGATAATCAGTACTTTTCCCATTGAATCGATTGAATTTTCGCGTTAATAATTGATTGTCGAGGGTTTTAATTCCAATACAAATATACTGTTTTTCCGTTGAACTTTCCCTATGTGCGTTAGATAAAAAATCTTATAAGACGCCGGTATCGGAAAGCGGTGGAGCGGTCGCTTCCGGAGGCCGGTTTGCATCCTTGTTTCCGGGCTGTTCCGCACTGCTGGAACTGGTAATAACTTTTAAAAATACGCGGTCGCGGAATAACCGCCGGTGGTTTTCGTTACCTTCGCATACCTCTTCCCGTTTTTTACCTGTTACATGGAACAACAAATACAGCCGGCACGCAAAATAATCCACATCGACATGGACGCTTTTTATGCTTCCATCGAACAGCGCGACCACCCGGAGTACCGGGGGAAGCCGCTTGCCGTGGGACATGCCGGCGAACGGGGCGTGGTAGCGGCCGCCAGTTACGAAGCCCGTCGTTTCGGCGTGCGCTCGGCTATGCCTTCGGTAAAGGCGCGGAAGTTGTGTCCGCATTTGATTTTCGTATCGTCGCGGATGAGCGTGTATAAATCGGTTTCGGCGCAGATTCACGCTATTTTCCACGAGTATACCGACGTGGTGGAGCCGCTTTCGCTCGACGAAGCCTTCCTCGATGTAACCGAAAACAAGCCCGGCCTCCCGTTGGCGGTGGAAATTGCGCGCGAAATCAAGCGGAAAATCCGCGAACGGTTGGGGCTTGTCGCTTCGGCCGGCGTATCGTATAACAAGTTCTTAGCTAAAATCGCTTCGGATTACCGGAAGCCCGACGGCTTGTGTACCATACATCCTTCGCGGGCGCGCCGCTTTATCGAGGCGCTTCCCATCGAGTCGTTCTGGGGCGTAGGAAAGGTAACCGCCGGGAAATTTCATGAATTAGGTATCCATACGGGGAAAGAATTACGTGAGTATCCGCTCGATTTCCTGCTGCACCATTTCGGAAAAGCAGGAAATCTGTATTACCAGTTCGCCCGCGGCATAGACCCGCGTCCGGTGGAAGCGGTACGGATACGCAAGTCGGTGGGGTGCGAAACCACGTTCGGGCGGGATTTGACGGACCGGGGCGAGATAACCGGCGAAATACGGGAGCTTACGTACGAGCTGCTGCAACGGGTGGGGCGTCATTCTTTTCATGGCAATACGCTTACCCTCAAGATTAAGTTCTCCGATTTTACCCAGAAAACCCGCAGCGTTACGGTAAACCATACCTTGGCGCTGGCCGACGAGATTATCGCCTTGGTAGAACGTATGTTCGAGGAGCCGGAACTTACGGAGCAACCGATTCGCTTGTTGGGCTTAACGGTGTCCCACCCGCCCGAATACGCCGCGCCGGCGGCATTCGGGCAGCTATGGATACCGTTCGAAGATGTATGCTGATTAATTGACCTCGATCATCCGCGGCCGTCCTAACGGCGGCATCGTGCGGTAGGGTACGCAGCTCTTGGTTTTCGTTGGCGGTGTTACGTGGTCGGCAGCGGCGAATTCGGCGAACGTAAGCTCCCGCTCTCCTGCCAGCCGGCGTATCCGGTTCGTGATATACATCCGGCACGGGGCGCTGTAATACGGGATATTGTCGTTCATACAGGTGTTCTCTTCCGGGCGCCATACGCCGAGCCCGTACGTGCAGGCTCCTTCGTATGCGCCTACGTATGAATACATATCGGGCCCGATGAAATCTTTCCACCGGATATCCATCGTATTGGCGGTAAAATCTACGTTTTGGTAAAAACCGGCCTCCTGCCATCGCTTTATCTCCCCGGTAATCGAGGCAGGAATGGCTTGGCTGTAATACACATACTCGTCTTCGAATAAACCGAACCCGTGGCCGCCCGCTTCGTGGTGTACCAGCCCTTCGAAATCGTAAGGCACGGGCCTGGTCGACATCGGGCACGCCGCTACGCAGTATCCGTTAGTATACAACGTCGTGGTACCGGCGTATCGGGGTGTATTAAGTACCAGGATAACCAGTAGTTCTTCATCGATATACAGGCTACCGTCGCTGAATGTATTGTGATTGATGTCGGGAAAAGCGTTTACGATGTATTGCGCGCATCGGTCTGCATCCCAGGTAATCGAAGTGCCTTGGCCGATAGCGGAGTTGAGGGCGTTATTGATTTTAGGCGCGGTCGGCGTGGCGCTGTCGTTCACGCCCGATTCTTCCGATTCGACCGCTATCATATATACGTTGAAATACTTTTTGTGGGATGCGAAAGGCTCTACCGAGAAAAAATATTCGGCTGCTTTCCTCATTGCTGTTTCATATACTCCGTTATATTCCAAGTCGGCTCGGGTAAAGCCGTCGCCCATAATAATCAGGTTTACGCCGTTTCCCTTTGTAGGGTCGTGAGGCTGTATTTCTATGCTCTCTTCGTCAGTATAAACGCTTCCCATACTGGTTTTCTGTGCTATCTGTACCGTACGCGAAAGCACGGAAGACGTAACGGTAATCTCGGCCGTGCGCAGTTCGTTGGTGGTATTTTCCGTAACCGATATCGACAGGTAATCCGCGTTATCGCTGTTTTTCTCTACCGTGCACCAGCCAGCCGCCCCGTCGGACAACGTATATGTATAATCGGATACGGAAAACGAGTCGTCGGAAGCATCCGGGTAATACTGATGGGTGGAGGTAACGGTAAGCCATTTCTTTTGCGCATACGGACCGAACTGAAGCGTTTCGTAATCGATGCCGAGCGACAATGCTTGTTGGTAGATTTTAATCGTGTCGGTCAGTTCGGGCGTAGCCGCATCCGAGCCCGAAGCTTTTCCTTTCAGGTAAATTTCGCCGTAACGCAATTGTTCGGTCGTGTTTTCGTCGATGTCGAAGGCAAGTTGTTCCGAAACGAGCGCTTTGGTAGTAACCGGATGAATCCACGCTTGTGCATCGGTCGAAATCTCGACCGTATATGCTACGTTTCTCTCGATGGTTACCGGGAGTGTGCCGCCCAGCTGCCAAACGGCGTATTCCTTGTCGCCCTTCGCCCGGACGGCATCCGATTGATGTTGGGTAACCTGCAACGTCTGTACTCCTCCGGCCGATTGGAAGGTAACCGAAGCCGTCCGGTCGTCGTAACCGTCGTTCGCTTTCACCGATACAATAACCGTACTGTTGCCGGTACCGTTGGTCGGACTCACAGTCAGCCACGAAGCGGCCGAGGCCGGCGTTATGCCGGATTGCCAGGCTACGTTGGCGTTTATATTTACCGTTTGTTCGCCGGCTGTTTGGGTGAAGTCGAGTTTGGAAACCGACAATTCGAAGTAAGGCGCTTCGTCGGTTTTGCATCCGGGTAAAGTGAGCAGCAGCAGAAAGAGCAAGCTGTAGCCTGCTTTCGCATATTCGCCGAAGCCTGGAAGCGTGAAAAGACGGTTCGCTTTTTTCATATCGTTGTTTATTCCTTTGAACGGATGTTCAGAGCGTTAATCTACTTCGATCAACTGCGGGCGCCCCAACGGGCGCACCGTTCGGTTTGCCGCGCTTTTAGTCGGCGCCGACGGCGTTACTTCGTCTTGCCGTACGAAGTCGGAGAACGTGTACGGAGTTTTGCCGGCCAGTTTCATAATCCGCTTCACGATGGCCCACCGGCTGGGTGCGTTGAAATAGGAGATATTGTGATTCATGCAACTGTTTTCTTCGGGGCGCCATACGCCTTTGGGATACAGGGCGCCCCCTTCGACTGCTTTCACGTAGTCGTATTTGTCGGCCGGAGTAAATGTGCCTTGCGTAAACTCTTTCCAAACCACTTTGGCCAGGTTCTTTGTAGAATCCACATTCAGGTAAAATCCGGACTGCTGCCATTTCTTGATCGTTTCCATTTCGCTTTTCGGGATGGCGGTTTCCGGCGTGCTTTCGTAATACTCGTCGTTCAGTAAGCCGAATCCGTGTCCGCACGCTTCGTGGTGAATCAGTCCTTCGAAATCATCGGGCGAGTCGTCGTCGCTCATCGGGCACATCGCTACCGTAAAACCGTTCGAGTACAAGCTGGTGGTTCCGGCGTATTTCGTGCTGTTGAGCACCAGTATGCAGGCTACGTCTTTCAGTTGCTCTATTTCGTCGAGTTCCGGAATCAAACGGATGTATTCCTGGCACAGTTTCAGGTCGCACGAAATCGTGGTGCCCGAACCGAAGGTGGATCCGAATTTGTTCTTTACTTTGATGCCCGAGGCGTTGCTTACCCCTTCCTCGTCGGATTGGGCTATTACCAGGTAAATATTGAAATAGTTTTGGAACGAGCGGAACGGTTCGATGGTGAAATAATATCCGGCCGCCTCTTTAAGCGCCCGGATATATGCGCCGCTTCCGGCCTTTAAGTCGGTGCGGGTAAATCCGTCGCCCATCAGCACCAGGTTAATGCCATTTCCTTCGGTGGCTTGTTGCAACCGGGTGTACGAACCGTCGTCGTAATACGCATTGCCGGTTCCGGGCGCTTGGGTAATGCGTACTTTCTTCGACACGGTGGAAGAAGTAACGGTAATATCCGTTTCGCGGGGCGATGCCGATTCGTTGGAGGCGATAAGCGATACCGATACTACATTTCCTGCGGTGTCGGCTACGCACCAGCTTCCGGCTTCGGCCGGAACGGAATAATCGAAAATGGGTTGTAACGTCTTTTTGTCGCGGTACGACGAAGTAACGGTGAACGTCCGGGTGGTGCACAACGGCCCGAACTCCAGCGATTCGGGCACCTCCAGCAGCAAGCCTTCCTGCCATATCTTGATCGTATCTTCGAGCAACAGTGCTTTTTCGCGGAGGTAAATTTCGCCATAACGCTTTTCTTCGCCCGAGTTGGGCCCTATCTCGAATTGAAGCTTATCGGTGGTAATCCCTTTGGTAACGACTATTTGTTTAATCCAGCTTTGCGCGCTGGCGTCGATTGTCGCTTCGAATTCCACGTTCTTGGCTATGGCGATGGTAAGGGTTTCGCCCGGCTGCCATACCAGGTATTCGTTTTTCGAAAGAATCTGGAGCGTTTCTTTCTGCGCCTGCGTTACTACGATCCGCTTGTTTTCCGCGGCCGACTGGAATAGGATTTCGGCCGAGCGCTCTTCGTAATTCTCGTTGGCAACGGCCGTAACGGTAAGTGCGGTGGTTCCGCCTGCGCCGCCGGGAGCACTCAGTGTGAGCCACGCAGTTGCCGCAGAGGGCGAAACGGTAGCCGTCCATTCCACGTTGGTTTGTACTTCGACGGTGTATTCGCCCGCTTCTTTGGCAAACTGGATTTCGGTTGCCGATACTTCGAGGTACGGCAATTCTTCGTCGGATTTGCAACCCGGCAGCAATACGAGTAAAACCGACAGGAAAAACAGCCAGTTTTTTCTGTCGTCCTTTTTCCGCCGGCGATTGCCGAAGTAATATATAGAGCTGGTTTTCATATCGGCCTGTCAATTATATCTGCCGCCTATCTTCGTTTTCTTCTTGGAAGCAAAGATAATTAAATAAAAACAATAAAACTGAATGAGTGCGCAAAATGGAATGAAAAAGTGAGGCCCGGCCATGTTGAGTGACAGTCGGGTAGGGAGAGCGAAGGCGACGACGTCCCGAAAAACTCGATTCGGTTGCAATCTGCCGGGAGGAAAAAGCGATGAAACGTCCGGATACACCGAGTATCCGGACTGCGTATAATAGGGTAAGAAACAGGATACCGGCAGAGCCTTTTTGAAACAGGCCGGAGGAAGCCGGATAACCGGTTCAGGGAAAACGCCAGACGGCCGAAATGTTCCGGATCGAGCCTTTATCGTCGAGCCGCCAGATAATTCGGTTGTTGCGGTCTATTTCCACCAGTTTCGATTGCGATTTATCGTTACTGTGCCCGTTCCAGTTACAAAGCAGCGTAGTTCCGTCGGGATACCGGCATAGTTCGGCAACAAACAGAAGCGACAATCCTTCCAGGTGTCCGGAAGTAACCGTCTTTTCGATTTTCCAGGTTTCGGCATCTATTTCTACCCAGCGGTGTCCGTCGCCACAACCCACTAACAACCGTTTCCCTTCGGCCAAACACTTAACCGTAAAAGGTGTGCCGCCTACTCGCGTCCGGTTTATGATTAGGCCCGAAGCATCCATCTCGATTAATTCGCCGGAACCGAAAAGAGGAATCAGATAAGTATCCCTCCCGGTTTTCTCGATTTGGCGGAATTGGTTGTGCACGGCTTTAATACCGGTTTCGAAACAAATCTTCTTGACAAGCTGTCCGGTTTTATCGAGTTCGACGATCCGTGCCGGATGCCCGCAGATAGCAAGCAGATAACTCCCGTTCGAAAGTTGGGTGGCGGTGAATAGTTCTTCTTCCGGATTCGCCTTATAATCCCAGATAACCTGCTGCCCGGGCGTAATAAGCCGTGCGCCGGAAGTATAGGCATAGAGAATGTTCCGTTCCCGGGTTAGTTCCACATCGTTGCAGTCTTCTCCTTTCCCGAGGATATGTTCCCATTCGAAACGGCAGGTACGTTTGTCGATAACCGCGACCTTATTCCAGCCGCAACCGGCGATCAGTAGTTTTTCCCCATTGTATTTTCTTTCGAAAGAAAAAGGGAGCTCCTCCGGTTCCAGTTCGGCCGCCTGTACGGAAGCGGCCACGCAAAACAGAAGGATGCGCAGGTATTTGTGAATTGAAAATCGCGCCATCTTTATTCTTTTTCCGTCATTACTACACGGAATCCCACATTATATACTTTCTGGTAATCCCGGTAAGGCAGACGGTAAGACGACGTGTTACGGAAAGGACGGTCGTACCACGAACCTCCGCGAACTACCCTTTTTACACCCGGATTCGCCGCCGTATCGTTTCGTCCGTCGTCTACCCGGTAAGGATAAGGTTTGTAAGCGGAACGCGTCCATTCCCATACGTTCCCATGCATATCGAACAAATCCCAAGGGCTACGGATGTAACGTCCGACCGGTTCGGAAACAAAACCTCCGTCGTTGTAAGTCGTATCCCGCGGGATCCAATCGTCGTATTTTCCGGGATTTTCTATAATCCGGACGCTTTCGTAAAATTTATAAG
>DBGBSM010000262.1:0-5824 GCA_048468815.1 Parabacteroides sp. | reverse complement strand
GTAGGCAACGGAATGATAATATTCTATAAAACACACCCGATAATAAAGAAAGAAAAGTTAAAAAGGGGTGAAAACCGCCGAAGTTTTATATATTATAGTAAACGGTTTTATTTAAAGAGGGAGGAAAGGCTATGAATTATCTGCTTATCTATAGTGAAAATATCGGGGCAACCATCATTAACAGGCTGATATACAGCCTGCTGGCCGGGGTTGTATGTATCGGATATGGGTGCTTTGCGCTGGGCACACGGGAAACGGGTGCGTTTCGGAGCGGTTGCTGCCGGTCGAGGCGCTGCAATCGAAGCCCCTTTTGCACGGAATCGTTGCGCGCAGGCGCCTGTTCTTTTTTTCCGCCGGCCCGGGACTTTTGCCGGAAAAGTGTTACATCCGGGATACCGCACCGTCCGTCCGGGGCAGCCGGATAGCGGGTGCCGGAAGGAGCGTCATCCCCGCCGCCTTGCCTGCTTCCCGCTTGCCGCACCTTCCATTCCCTTCCTTTCTTCCTTCGTTTTCGCCGCTCCTTTCTGCTTCTCTTACTTCCCGGGCGTAACCTGCAAACCTTTTTTTACACGCTCTCCTATTTCCGCTTCTCTTTACAAAGTTACTTCCCAGTTCTATAACCGATTTATTCCCTGTGTTTTAATCCGTAAAATGCATTTGCGTCGATAACCTACGTCGGTCGACGTAGGTTGCAGACGTGCTTCGACGTAGGTTACCTACGTAACGTTACGTCGATGATAGACGTCGGGCGTCGTTAACGACCTACGTCGAACGTCGTTAACCATCGACGCAAAACGGAACCGCTTTTCCGTACGGTTCGAGTCGCTGTTTTTACCTCCGGAAAAAGCAGGCGGCCGCCTTATCCGGTAAGTGCCAGACCACGCAAAGCGTGTCGAACCAGGCTGCCGGAACAAAACGCCCTCCCAACTACCGAGTTAATTATCAACTACATAGAATTGTATTTACCGGTTACTCTTTCTTCTTTTTTCCCGGCGAATGCATTTGCATCGACAACCTGCGTCGAACGACGCAGGTAACAGGCTTGCTTCGTCTCATGGAACCTGCGTAACGTTACTCAGGTAACCTGAGAAGCCCGAAGGAGGTAACCTGAGAAGCCCGACGCAGGTTGTCGATGCAAAACGAAACCCGCTTTTTCCTTCGTTTTCCCCTCCGGATTCGAGTCGTCGGAACCGGGCCGATTTGTTCGAACGAACCGGTTCGGATTGTTGGAGCCGGTCAAACCGAACGATTCCAGGCAGTCGAATACCCTTGTTCGGAGCGGTCGAATAACACGATTCGAGGCAATCGAACCGGACGATTCGAGTCATTCGAATAAGGAGGTTCGACTCGTTCGAACGCATACAGGATTCAGAAAAAAAAGGAAAACAGCGTAGCGAAAAGCAGGAGCTTTCCTTATTCCGCTACCGGGAAAGAGTATGAAACGGCGCGAACCGGAGAAATACCGGGCGCAAAGATACCGCCGCCCCGGTTCGCCCGCACAAGATGGACGACGCACTGCCAGCCTAAACTCTTTTTTACAAAGTTCTGCAAGAACTAATTAAAAGAAATCACAAAGTACTCTGATACCCAACTCACTAAACGAAATAAGAAAAACGCTTCCCGGCCGGAGGAAACTAAAAGAATGTTTATGGCACTGCCCGAAGAGCGCTAATTCCCCTTAAAAGAACGGTTATTCGGTATAAAAACCTTATATTCGTGCCGCATAAACGGCAGAGTTCTTGCAGAACTCCGTACCATTCAAAAATCACACCCCTTGAACAACCCGATGAAAGAAACGGAAACCACCCCGATCGACAGTTTATTCTGGGAAATCGCTTTAAAAGACGACCATACAGCGTTCCGCACCCTTTTCCTGCAATTCTTCACCCCCCTCTGTGTTTTCGCCCACCGTTACATCGAAAGCTGGGATAGCTGTGAAGACGTAGTGCAAGACACGTTTTACAGCCTGTGGAAAAACCGGAAACACATCAGCATCCGCACCTCCACCCGCAACTTCCTTATTACCAGCGTACGCAACCAGTGCATCGACCACCTGCGCAAAGCGGAAAGCGAACAAAACTGGCAGCAAACCGAAGCCCTTTCGGCCCTTCGCACCCATACGCCGGCCGACCTGTATTCGTGCGCCGAGCTCGAAGCCCGCCTCTCCGCCGCCCTCGCCAAGCTGCCCCCGCACATCCGCGAGGTTTTCGAGCAAAACCGCTTCGAAGGGCTTACCTACACCCAAATAGCCGGCGAGCACCGGCTCTCCGTCAAAACGGTGGAAGCCTACATGAGCAAAGCCCTCCGCTGCCTGCGCGAGGAGTTGAAAGAGTATCTACCCCTCGTTACGCTTCTGTTAGGATAAACGCATATTATTTAACATAGGGTAGAAACGCCGCCATACGTCTAATCTACAAACGGAACCCACATGAACGTTACGACCGACCAGATTATCGCCTATTTAGAAGGGAACTTACCGGCAGAAGAACGCGCCGCATTCGAACAAGCCCTGCGCCAGTCGCCGGAACTGCAAAAAGAAACCGACGAAATCCGTTACGTATGGGAACTCTCCGCCGAGCTGAAACAGCACGGTCACGTAAACGCCCCGCGTAACTGGGAAAAGCTGTCCAGGCGAATCACGCTCAACCGTTCGGCCGCGAAGCTCGTATCCTTCCTGCGCACCACGGCCGCCATCCTCCTGATACCCGTTTTAGCGGTTACTTACCTGCTTTTTACTACGCTACAGGAGTGGAACAACCGCCCCGCCGAGCAGGTGGAAACCCGCACCGCCTACGGGTTAGTATCGCGCCTCACCCTGCCGGACGGCTCCGAAGTATGGCTCAATTCGGGCTCGTCGCTCTCCTACCCCCGGCGCTTCGATGCAAGCGGCCGGCAGGTACGGCTATCGGGCGAAGCCTACTTCAAGGTAAAGTCCGACCCGTCGAACCGGTTCGACGTTACCACCGCCCACGGCTTGCGCATCAGCGCCTACGGCACCGAATTCAACATCAACGCATACGAAACCGATGCCAAAGTCGAAGCCACGCTCGTAACCGGGCACATCCGGGTAGCGGAAACCGAACAGGCCCTATCCGCCGCGTTGCAACCGGGCGAACAAGCCGTTTATTACAAGAACGACCGGCGGATGGAAATCGAAAAGGTAAACCTGGCCGTGAAGACCTCGTGGAAAGACGGGAAGATGATTTTCCGGCGCGCCGACATGCACGAAATCGCCCGGCGCCTGGCCCGGCACTTCAACGTAGACATCCGGCTCGAAGGCAAAGAACTGTACGATTACGCCTACTCCGCCACCTTTACCACCGAAACGCTCGACGCCATCTTGCGCCTGCTCGAAGAAACGGCCCCCATCCGGTGCACGATTATCGAGCCCGAGCAAACGGCCGACCTCTCCTACCCCCGGCGTACCGTGATTATCCGGCGAATCGAATAACCCGCCTCCCGGCCGGCGGAACGGCAACGCAGCCGGATACGGAAAAAAAGAATAAAAAAAACCGCTTTTCCCGTAGGGTGTTTGCCCGCACATTCCGTCTAATAGGCACCGGAAGGGAAACAAACACATTGTTAACTCAAAAAAAGAATCTGTCATGAAGAAAGAAACGTAATCGAAAAACGGGAGAACAGCCGCGCCGTTCCCCCGTCCGCATCAAACGGAATTACCTATCCGAAAATCTCACCTGACGAACGGTAATTCCCATTAAGTTATTCACCAACCTAATTAATTTGATAATGTGAAGTTATGAAGAATTTATCAAACCGGAAAGGTTTTAAGCCGAAATCCGGCTTATGGCCTAAAATTTCTATGCGCATGAAAATTGCAGCCCTTTGTTTAACCTGTTTTCTCAGTACGGCGAGCGCGGAAAGCCTCTATTCGCAATCCGCCCGCATCTCGCTGGACATGGAAAACGCCACCGTGGAAGACGTGCTGAACGCCATCGAAGACAACTCGGAGTTCTACTTCCTCTACAACAGCAAACTGATTAACGTAGACCGCATCGTGAACGTGCGGGCGAAAAACAAATCGGTCGAATCCATCCTGAACCGCCTGTTCCGCTCCACCGACGTGGAGTTCAGGCTCGACGAGAAACAAATCATCCTGAGCAACCGGAAAGCTCCGGCCGAAGGTGCGCAGAAGAACAAGATACTCACCGGTACCGTGGTCGACCATACCACCGGCGAGCCCATCATCGGCGCCAACGTATCGGTAAAGGGAACGTCGACCGGAACGATTTCCGACATCGACGGCAAATATACCCTCGAAGTGCCCGACGACGCCGTGATTTCCGTCTCCTATATCGGGTACGTTACCCAAACGGTGCCCTCGTCGGGTAAAACCACGCTCCTCATCCGCTTGCAGGAAGATACGCAAAAGCTCGACGAAGTGGTGGTAGTGGGATACGCTACCCAGAAGAAAGTAAACCTCACCGGCTCGGTATCGGCCGTCAAGATGGACGAGCTCGTTTCGAGCCGCCCCATCACCAACATGAGCACCGCCTTGCAAGGGATGGCTGCCGGGGTGTATATCGCCTCCTCGGGAAACGCGCCCGGTAACGATAACGGGTCGATTATGGTACGCGGCCAGGGTACGCTGAACGACTCGGCGCCGCTGGTTATCATCGACGGCGTGGAAGGCAGCATGAACAACCTGAACCCGCAAGACGTGGAAAGCATCTCGGTGCTGAAAGACGCGGCTTCGGCCTCCATCTACGGTTCGCGCGCCGCCAACGGCGTAGTGCTTATTACCACCAAGAGCGGGAAAGCCGGCGCCGTGAAGGTAAACTACAACGGATACGTGTCGTTCGAAAGCATCAACAAAATAGGCGAATCGTTCAACACCTTGTCCGACTACGCCACTTACATGGAAATCCAGAACGAAGCCATGCGGAACGTAGGGCAAACGCCCCGTTTCTCGCAAGCGAGCATCGACCAATGGCGCACCGCCGCCCAGAACCCGGACGCCCTCACGGAAAACGGCGTACCCAACTGGATGGCTTATCCCAACACCGATTGGGTAGACGAATTGTACAAAACGGGCGTATCTACCAACCATTCGCTGTCGATCAGCGGCGGAACGGATAAAGTGAAATTCTACACTTCCGTAGGTTACGTAAACAACCCGGGTATCGTAGAGAATGCCGGATACGAACGGTTCAACGCACGCGGCAACGTAGAAGCCACGATTAAGCCGTGGATTTCGCTGGGAGCCAATTTCAACGGGTATATCGGCACGTACGACGCATTTTCCGACAAGGTGAAAGACCTCGGCGCCATCAACTCGGTACCGGGACAGGTACTACGCTCGCCCGACGGACGGTACGGCGCCCCGCAGAATCCGGAAGACAACCCGCAGGCGGGTAACGTGCTGCAAGCCCTCCACTCCACCAAATCCGACTGGAGCAAGAAGAACTTCAACACCCGCTTCTTCGGAACCGTGCGCCCGTTGCCAGGACTGAGCGTCACCGGCTCGCTCACCTACGACAACCTGAACGAGAAGAAAAGCAGCCAGCCCCTCTTCCTCGACGGATGGAACTTCCGCACCAATACGGTAACGATGGCGCGTACCGGGCAAACGCAACTCACGAAGTACTTCAACGAAGAAACGCGTTTGTTTATGGACGTGGTGGCACGCTACGACCGCACGTTTTTCAAGAAGCTCACGATAGGCGCACTGGCCGGTGCGAGCCAGGAAAACTTCAAACGGGAATACCTTACCACCTCGAAGCTCGATTTGGTCGACAACTCCCTCTCGGTTCCCGACGCGGCCATCGGCGAGGCGTCTACCAGCGGAAACGGCACGGAATGGGTG
>DBGBSM010000261.1:0-10931 GCA_048468815.1 Parabacteroides sp. | reverse complement strand
GCTCGTAACAGGTCGTTATCTTTATGTAGGCTTTATGTGCCATCAAACAATAGAAAAGATTCTTAAAGCTTATTGGACAACGTGTTTGGAAGATGTTCCTTTAAAGATTCATTCTCTTTCGCGATTGGCAGAAAAAGCTGGATTAGACCAGGAATTTTCCGAAAAACAACTGGACTTGATAGATAATTTGGAACCTCTGAATATCGAGGCGCGTTATCCTACTTATAAAGAACGACTCATAAAAAGTTTGTCAAAAGAATATTGTGCACAGCTTTTGCAACAAACTAAAGAATTACAGCAATGGATAAAGAACAGGCTATAGCACTTGCCAGGAAATATAAGGAGATGATAGCGGAAAAATTACCGTTAAAAGCGTTATATCTCTATGGTTCATACAGTAAAGGGAATTATAGGGAAGATAGCGATATAGATATTGCTGTAGTTGTAGAACATCTAAACGATGATTATTTCGAAGATACCCCTGTTTTATGGAAACTCAGACGAAAAATAAGCAATCTGATAGAGCCTGTACTCCTTATAGAAGATACGAACAATCCTCTTTATCGTGACATTACGAAAACGGGGATTCTTATATAATACCGAAAGCGATGCCTTTCCTTATCACTTTTTTCAAGTGCATACTTGCATTTGTAGCATACGAAAAGTGGCTGGATAGAAACCAAGCCGCAGAGACACCGATATATATACACCGATGCCTCTGCGCCCGGGTTCGCTGTTAAACAGTCAAAGCGAATCCCTTTTATTTTTCATCCTTATCCGGACAATACTCCATTACATTCTCTTTCCCGGACTCGTCTGTATTGTTGATCCGTTCCAAAAAGAAAGCCGAAGGCTTGAATTTAACCGAAGTACGCGGTTCGAGCAGATACGGCTTACCGTTCTGCGGGTTCCGGGCCATCCGGCTGCTCTGCGGCCATACCCGGAAAGCGCCGAACTTTATCAATTCGATTTCGTCTTGTACGGCTATCCGTTCGATTACCACATCCATAAAAGCCTCTAAAAAAGCTTTCGCCTGTACTTTGCGACAATGTTGTTTGGCAGCAAGCGCCGCAATCAATTCTTTCTTGTTCATAATGACAAACTAATTATATTTTAAATAACGGTTAGTTATGAGGGAATTACTCCCCTACTGTATTTTTTACCCATTCATACATTTTATAAGCCCGGTTCAACTCCGGGTACTGCGCTTGCGGAACATACAACGTAAGGCCGCAACTGGTACGTACCGGCCGGCTCGAAAGCGGTGCAAAATAAGTAAACGCCGGAGTAGCCGCGCGGTAACGCACCGTTTCGTTCAACTGCGCACTGATAGCGGCATATTGCTCCGCACTCGCCGCCCGGCTGATATAATCTGCAAAATCGAAATACAACCGGGTAGGATAACTGTTGAACTGCTGCACGGCATTCAGGTCGACAGAGCTACCATCCTGCAACACCGGCGCGGTAAGAGCCGCCAGCTTATCCAGTCCGGCCGTAGCGATAACGCTGATAGTAGCCGAGCGATTCAAACCGGTTTCGGCATCCGCCGTTTCGAAAAAAGCGCGGGCAAACCGAACGAGGCCGGCTTCCCTACCGGCCGGACAAGTGAACAAATCGGCCAGATGCGTACCGTATACCGGCAGGAAACCCGGACTAAGTATTTCGGTAGACGAAGCCACGATGTACTTCGTTTTCCGGCGAAGCTCGTAAGCCACCTCCACTCCGCTCATCAAACACGCTTCGAAAACGATATACTCCAGCTTCCCGTCAGGGATAACCGCCGCAAAATCCGGAATCGGCATGCTGCTCGTACCATCCTGAACAATGGTTCGCGTAAGCCGGTCGTTATCGGTAAGCCAGCCTGTACCGTGGCTGAAAAGCAACAACCCGTACGAATGTGCCGGAAATTGCGAAAACGCATCGTCGAACACTTCAGCGAACACTTCCGGCGAAGCGGAATCGTGCTCCGGATAAGTTTTTACCGGCACCGCATATGCTCCTGTATCGGAGGCTATCGCCTTTAACAATACCGGCGTACGTTCCTCGTCTTTTACGTCCTGGTAAATCAAAAGGTTATTCGCCTGATCGCTCCAGCCGGCCAGCAAAGAATCGGTTTTTACCCGCACCTCGGCGCTCAGGTTGTTATCGCCGGCCAGGTAAACCAGCAACGTATGTTGCGCCAAGGGCGGCTCGACTATTTCTTCCGACGAGCAGGATACCAAAACAAGCCACGCAAAAAACAAGATCCGTTTCATATATATCATTCTTAATACTTTTTATTCCCTTCCATCCTTCAGAATACGTTTATACCCTGTTAACTAAAAGCAGGCTGGATATATTCTTTCCGTAATACGAACCGCTCGTACCGGTTTTCGAACCAGCCGTACCGGTAAATAGCCGAAAGGCCGCCGAAAAACTTCCGGCGTAACTGCAAGCTCTTATAATGCCGCATAATTCCTACGTACGAGTTGATCGAATCCCTTAACTGACGTACCGTTTCGATCGACGGTTCTTCGCTCATACCGGACAGCCGCCGCTCCCACGCCCCTATTTCACGCTTGAAATTGGTTTTAAAGCGGGTATGCACATACCTTCGGAAAGGTTTCACCACCGCCCCCAGGAATACCACCCCGTGTTGGTAAGGCTGCAATACGATTTTATTGGGATGCAAGGTGATACGCAGTTCTTTTTGCAGGTACTCGCGTATCAGCGGCACCATCTTCAATAACACGTCTTTACGTTCGTGTACCAAGAAAAAATCGTCTACGTACCTGCCGTAATGCTTCACCCCGAGCGTACGCTTCACATAATGGTCGAAATCCGACAAATACACGTTGCTGAAAAGCTGCGACGTAAGGTTGCCGATGGGCAGCCCGCAATCGGGCGGCGAATGAAAAAGGCTTTTCGAAGGCGGAAGCCCCTCCCACTCTTGCATCGTACCTTTCCGTATGCAGTTTTCCGTAGGATTATTGAAAATGATGAGCGGCAACAGGTACGATACGATTTCGTACTGCTCCGAGTCTTCCCAGTGAATCCCGTCGGGCAACTCCAGCGAGCCGTATTTATTTACCACTTTCATCACGAGCTCGTACAGCTTCGTACGGCTGATGCTCATGAAATATCCTTTCAAGTCGAGCTTGAGGATATAACACGGCCGTGTGTAATTCCGCGAACACGAACGGATATGTTTTTCGAGCCGCTTCACCCCTTCGAGCGTTCCCTTTCCTTTACGGCACGAATAACAATCGTAAATCAGTACCCTCTCGAACAAAGGGTTGAGGTAATAGAAAAGAAGATGATGCACGATACGGTCGCGGAACGTAGCGGCGAATACCTCCCTTTTCACCGGCCTGTGAACCATAAAGCAGATGCTTTTTCCTACCTGATACCGGCGTTCCTTTATATCCTGGTACAGTTGCACCAGGTTTTCTTCGAGATTCATCTCGAAATGAAGCTGGTTGGTAGTGTTCCGTTTTGCCTTCCTGGCCTCGTAATACGCATTAAAAATATCTTCCAGCAAATCCATCCGTTGTTTCTCCTTGTTAGTGAGTTTAAGGGTTTCGTAAAATTTTAACCGTACAGACGGCCGAACCGTCTGCTTGATAGGGCACAACAAGCCTGCAAATACTTGAACGCAGCGAACCGAAAAGCCGTTCGCCCGGTTGTTCGCATTAACATCGGTACCGCCGCTGTTGAAGTTCAAACGCGGCGAGTTCGTACCGGCCGTCTCGCACGACCAGTAGTTACCGTTCGTACCACGGTTAACGCCGGCACCCGACTCGCGATTGCGGTTCCCGGTGGCGGGCAATCATAAGTAGCCGTTACGTTGTGCTGCGGAAACAGACGCATCGCTTTCCGACTCTGTATTCTTTTATCTGAAATCCGGCATGCGCCGGCATGTACAAACTAACGGTACTGTAAATACTTGAACGCAGCGAACCGTTAATCCGTTCGCGCGATTCACGGCATTAACATCGGTACCGCCCGAATTATTGAAGTTCAAACGGGGCGAATTCGAACCCTCCGCCTCGCACGACCAATAGTTTCCGTTCGTACCACGGTTATAGCCGACACCGTCGCTGCGGTCACGGTTCCCGGCGGCGGGCAACTGAAGTAGCCGTTGATGTATATACGGCAAACAGGTGTTTCTAAAACAAATGCTTCCGTATACCGAACCGATATTACCGGTACCTCTTTCAACCGGTAGGCTACTGAATTTACATATCTCCCTGCCGGAAGCCTTAACCTCCGGCACTCCGGACATCGTACCGCACTATCTCTTTTTACTAATAAACGGCATTTGTATATGCTTGAACGCAGCGAACCGTTAAACCGTTCGCACGGTTGCTCGTACCCGTATTGGCGCCCGAACCGTTGAAGTTCAAACGCGGCGAGTTCGAACCGGCCGTCTCGCACGACCAGTAGTTGCCCTCGGTACCACGGTTGTTGCCGGCACCGTCGACGCGGTTCCGATACCCGGTGGCGGGCAATAATAAGTAGCCGTTGCATTGTACTGCGGAAACAGATGCTTTTATATACCTGTTTTCGTTTATCTCAAAGAGCTCTCTCCTTTTACGACAAACAAAGAATAACGACCTTGCAAATACTTGAACGCAGCGAACCGATAAGGCGGCCGACCGGTTACCCCCGGGCATCGTACCGGCAGAAGCGTCGAACCTCAGATACGGCGAGTTCGAACCCTCCGGCTCACTCGACCAGTAGTTCCCGATGGTACCACGGTTGTTGCCGGCACCGCTCGTGTTATTCCGGTTCCCGGCGGCGGGCAATTATAAGTAGCCATTCCACTGAACTGCAAAAACAGACGCTTCCCTTTTTCTTCATCTTTCCATTACATCAACGACACTATAAATACTTGAACGCAGCGAACCGAATAACCATTCGAGCGGCTGTCGGAACTTACGTCGGCACCCGAGCTGTAAAAACACAAACGCGGGGTGGTCGCAGCACTAACACCGCACGACCAGTAAAATCCGTACGAACCACGATTACGGCCGACCCCATCGGCGCCGAGCCGAATCCCGGCGGCGGGCAATAAAGAGTAGCCATTCCACTGAACTGCAAAAACAGACTTTCCTTCATCTCTATCGGTTTAGGCTCTGCTTTTTCCACAATCAGCCAAAAACGGCATGTGTAAATACTTGAACGCAGCGAACCGGAAAGCCGTACGACCGTTGATCGGCCGGCACGGTGGCACCCGAACCGTGGAAGTACAAGCTGAACGAACGGTCGCCGGTAATCTCGCACGACCAATAATTTGCTTGCACACCCCGGTTGTTACCGGTACCCGCCGCATGATTCCGGTTCCCGGTGGCGGGCAATAACAAGTAGCCGTTACACTGTACTGCAGAGATAGACTCCTTATTTTTATCCAATCTTTTTTTCAAAGAACGCTTCCGGTTTATTCCGGCTAATCATCCAAACGGCAAGGCAAATACTTGAACGCAGCGAACCGTTAAGGCGTACGCACGGGTTTCGGATTTCATATTGGTGCCGGCCGCGTTGAAGTTCAGACGCCATGAGCCTGTACCCTCCGACTCGTACGACCAATAATCGCCTTCCGTACCACGGCCGTAAGCCACCCCCGTAGTACGATTTCGGGCCCCGGCGGCGGGCAATAGCCAGTAACCGTTATACTGAACTGCAAAAACAGACGCTTCTTTTTTCTTTATCCTTCCATTACAACAACGACACTGTAAATACTTGAACGCAGCGAACCGAAAATCCGTTCGCGCGGTTGTCGGGATTCGTATTGGTACCCGATGCGTTGAAGTTCAAACGCGGCGAGTTCGAACCACTGACCTCGCTCGACCAGTAGTTCCCGTTCGTACCACGGTTGTAGCCCAAGCCGTCGGTTCGATTCCGGTTCCCGGCGGCGGGCAATCCAAGTAGCCGTTACATTGTACTGCGAAAAAAGACCCATGCTATAAATACGATTCTTCCGTTTTACCATTTCTTTGAGCAACACTACAACAACACTGCAAATACTTGAACGCAGCGAACCGCAAAGCCGGCAGACCGTATATCGGAAAACGTACTGGCACTCGCGCCGCTGAAAAGCAAGCGCGGCGTACGCGTACCATCTACCGTACACGACCAGTAAAGACCGCCGGCACCGCGGGAATCACCCGTACCCGACACATTATGCAGGCTCCCGGTGGCGGGCAATAACAAGCAGCCGTTACACTGAACTACGGAAGCAAGCACTCTTTATCTTCTTCGCACCATCGTTCTTCATCCTCTTCTTACATAACCGCATCTCAGTAAAAGCTTGAACGCAGCGAACCGGAAAACCATACGTACGTTTCTCGGAAATAATATCGTTACCGTCCGCATGGAAGGTAAAACGCCACGAACCTATACCCTCCGCTTCGCACGACCAGTAAGGTCCGTGGGCACCACGGTTAATGCCGACACCCGAATCGGCAACCCGGTACCCGGCGGCGGGCAATAACAAGCAACCGTTACACTGAACTACGGAAACAAACGCCGTTTCTTACTTTTCCAATCCTCTTCACTAAATAATCCGGGCAACAACACAACGACACTGCAAATACTTGAACGCAGCGAACCGTAAAGCCGTACGCCCGACCTACGGCATTAACATCGGTGCCGCCCGAATTACCGAAGCCCAAACGGGGCGAAAGCGAACCCTCCACCTCGCACGACCAATAGTGTCCGTACGAACCATGGTAATAGCCGACACCGTCGCCGCGGTCACGGCTCCCGGCGGCGGGCAATCACAAGTAACCGTTGTACTGAACTACGGAAACAAACGCCGTTTCTTATTTTTCCAATCCTCTTCACTAAGCAATCCGGGCAACAACACAACGACACAGCAAATACTTGAACGCAGCGAACCGTAAAGCCGTACGTACGTTTCTCGGAGATAATATTGGTACCGCCCGCGTTGAAGTTAAAACGCCACGAACCTATACCCTCCGCTTCGCACGACCAGTAATTTCCGTTCGCACCACGGTTGCCGCCGACACCCGAGCCGTTATTCCGGTTCCCGGTGGCGGGCAATAACAAGCAGCCGTTCAGCTGAATGCGGAAAAAGACGCATCTATGCGGTCATCTTATTTCATTCTTTAACCATAACAGCCATGTAAATGCTTGAACGCAGCGAACCGTTAAAGCGAACGAACGATTCTCGGCTTTCATATTGGTACCGCTCGCGTTGAAGTTCAAACGCCACGAGCCCGAGCCTCCTGTCTCGTACGACCAATAATCGCCGTTCGCACCACGGTTAAGGCCGGCACCCGTCTCGCGCTGCCGATACCCGGCGGCGGGCAACAGTAAGTAGCCGTTACACTGAAATACGGAAAAAGACATATATTTTTTAGGGTTAGTGCCTGTACGTGCCAAAGCACGCAACGACCATTCATTTTACTTTTTCCATCAAAAACGGCAACAGCACTTGTAAATGCTTGAACGCAGCGAACCGTTAATCCGAACGAATGCACCTCGGCGTACATATCGGCGCCCGAACTGTTGAAGTTTAAACGCGGCGTACGCGTACCGTCCGTATCGCACGACCAATAGTTTCCGTTCGTACCCCGGTTGATGCCGGCACCGTCGACGCGATTCACGTTCCCGGTGGCGGGCAATAGCAAGCAGCCGTTATGCTGCATACGGAAAAAGACGCGTATTATTTGTACATTTTTTCAAAGAACGACCCGATTACTTACCAACAACCACCGCGCAACGACACTATAAATACTTGAACGCAGCGAACCGAAAAGGCGTTCGCCCGTCTATCGGAATTCATGTCGGCGCTTGAACTGTTGAAGTTCAAACGCGGCGTACGCGTACCATCCACCGTGCACGACCAGTAGGTACCGTTCGTACCCCGGTTAGTGCCGGCACCCGATGCGTTATTCCGGTTCCCGGCGGCGGGCATTTATAAGTAACCGTTAGACTGAATAACCGAAAACAGACACATGAAAGCGAATATTTCCGCAGACTGAATTATATTACCGACAGCAACACACTTTATTGCCTGAGCAGGTGCGACCATTTTACACTGCCGGTAGGCTACTGAATTTACATATCTCTCTACCGGAAGCCTTGACCTCCGGCACTCCGGATAAAATGCCGTTATGCTTTTGTTGCCGATTTTTGCCAGGCTGCCAGTTGTTTCGAGATAGACTCGATATGTTCGGCAGCCGAAGCGTATTGTTTGATACTGATTTGTTTCAGGTCCATCAACAACCGTATCTGAAGCTTGATTTTTACTACATGTTCGCGGGCTGTGGTCAATATCGGAGCTTTTTCGCGCACGGTATTCGCATTGTAAATGCACACCAGCAAATCGACCAGCTCCTTTTTTATACTCTCGCCCAGCGTATAGCGGTAATCGCGCTGCAAATGCCGGTTGAGTATAAAAAACTGCAATAAAAGATCGTAAGTAGCCTTATAAACAGGCAGATTATCATAAATCATCGTTTCAGTAGGGTTTGTAATTCCGACACCAGCATCATACACTGAATAGGCGAAGCCGTTTCCACACTAAACGAAAACAGCCGTTCGATTACCTGGCGAACCGATTCCGAAGAAAAGGTACTAAAGCCGGTATCTGCATTGGGCGAACGCGATTTGGGCATCCCCGCATCCATCTGCATGGCAACGCCCCGTTTCCATTCGTTAAACTCCTCCTGAGTAAACACGACCTGGCTCGGTACGGTAATTTCCTTTTCGCCGATACGGGTATACTCGCGCCCGTTCAACACCTCTTCGAGCTTGGCCGAAGGAAATCCCAGCGTAACCACATCGCCACCCAACGACTTTACCTGCTTTTTCAAAACCTTGTATGCTTTTATTTCCCGAAAGAAACGCAAAGCCGACTGCTCATATGCCTTCCAGAACATCCCCTCCAAATGGAGCCGGATGAGCGGCTGCTCAGTCGATTCCGAGTTTAGTTTAAGCCGTAAGTCCATTTTTTTTCAATTTTCGACCGCCTTACGGCGGTAAGTGAACCCGGGGGCACAAGGCCCCCGGGAAATAATCAAAGAATCGAATCAAACGAATTCGGTCGGCAATTCGCCTCCCTTATTCTTGAACGCAGCGAACCGAAAAGCCGTACGCCCGGTAGCTCGCATTAACATCGGTACCGCCGCTGTAGAAGTACAAACGCGGCGAGTACGAACCACTGACCTCGCTCGACCAGTAGTACCCGTGCGTACCACGGTTGTAGCCCAAGCCGTCGGTGCGACCCCGGTTCCCGGCGGCGGGCAATAGCAATGGGTTATCTGCCTCGTCGGCCTGTACGGTAAGGCCTTGATTAGCCGTAAACGTAGCCGTTTTCGGTTCTTCGGCATAAGCCTTCCGGATAGCATCCAATTCGGCCTTGGTAGGCACACGCCATCCTTCCGGACACGGACTGTCGTAATTATCCGCCCCAGCCGTCCACATCGTATTACGGGCTTCGAAGTTTGCATCTTCAGCAATTAACCAATCGTACGGTTCGGCAGCAGCCGTAATGAATTTATTTTCATTTTCACCGCCCGCAACAATCGTTTCGTAGGCAACCGGCCCGGCAACCAAATCGTTCGGCGTACCGGTAGGATATGTAAACACTTTGTTACGTCCCCACTGGTAGTAGTTACCGCACTGCGTAGGATCGATACCCAGCCCGGCAACCGTAGCGCCCACATTTACAGGAGCCCAGAACTGGCCGTTATACAATACAGGCTTGGCATTAGCGATACCTTGATACAACGGACGGTATTTCACCCGGATGGTAACGCACGAATCGGTTTTGAACGCATTGTGAATCTTAATAAACGCATCGCTCGGGGTAGTAGCCGAAACCGGCAGTTCGGGAATCGTAATGGTATACTTGCGGTATTTGATATTCGAAGGAGCTTCGGTTGCATACGCACCCTGAATATCGGTACGCGAAATAGCCGCATCCATCCACTCGGCCCCGGTACACTTGGTTGTACCCAAATACTCGATTTTCGTATTCGTATCCTGGTAACCGGATGCATAGAATACGATTTTCTTTCCCTTGGTTGCCGCTTGGTCGGAAACATCGACGCTGTAAATCTGCTTGTCGGCATCGACCGTAGTAAGAGCGATATCCGATTCTTCCGCAATCATCACTACGTCGGGCGTATGGTAAACCGGCTTAAACGAGAACGTATCGGCAGCCACGCTCCAGTCTTCCACCTGAATCGTAAAGTCTATATCGCTGGTGTTGGCCGTGGGATACAAACGTATCCGGTACAAATTGTTACGCAAAATAGGAACTATCGTATCCACCCCGTCTTCTTTCGGTTTGAGGAAATCGATTTTTTTCAACAACGCCGTACCCTTATACGTACCTTTGATTTCGATAGCGGTAGCCGTATCGCCCACGTTCAGGTTTTCGTACACATACAACTGCTCGATTTTATCGGGAGAAGCCGCATCGGGTGTTACCGCAGTAGGATAATGGAACACCGGCAATCCGTTAACGGCATTTTCGGTAAGCGCCGGCAACAAATAAGCGGTTTTTTTGGCATTCAATACCTTAGCCGAGGTAAGAACCAAATCCGTTCCGGCCTCGTTTACAATATCCACACGGGCGGCAATACGTTTCAACTTGAAAGTGGAAGTAATTACCGCACCCGGTTTTGCTTTAGCCTGGGCAGTTCCGATCATCAACAACGGCGCGGTAGGCATATCGCTCAACTCTTTCGAAAGGAAAGCGTCGAGTTTCTCCTGCGTATCGATGTCTTTGATTTCGGCCGTGGTATTCTCGTCGTAGTTGGCCACAGCAATCAAATCGATGTCGCGCTCTTCATTTTCCTCGCCTACATTGGTAAGTTTGAACTTGGCCGTATATTCGCCTTCGCCTACAATCTGCAACGCATCGGCCAGGCCGTGGTCGCTTTCGAGTTCTTCCTTGCTGAAAAACGAGAATACCT
>DBGBSM010000260.1:0-6076 GCA_048468815.1 Parabacteroides sp. | reverse complement strand
CCCTGAGTATGATGATTCAGCGCCTCGAAGAAGAAATCGGCGCCAAAATATTCGACCGGAGCACCCAGCCCGTACAACCCACCCTGGTAGGCGAACGCATTTTGAGGCAAGCCCGCAGCATCCTGCACGAAACGGCCTTGATACGGGAAATCGTCCATGAGGAAGAAGGTTCGTTGAAAGGGAAGTTCAAGCTCGCCATCCTGCCCACCATCGCGCCCTACTTGTTACCCCGTTTTTTCCAGCAAATGACCGACCGTTATCCCGAGCTCGACATCCAACTGATGGAGATGCAAACACAACCTTCGCTGGCGGCGTTGCTCGACGGCGAACTGGACGCTGCCCTGATCGCTTCGGAGCCAGCCAATCCGCGGTTGGAAGGCGAGATACTTTTTTACGAACAGTTTTTCGGTTACGTTTCCAAAAACGAACCGGTTTACCACCACGAGCTGATACGCACGGCCGACATCAACAGGGAAAGGCTTTGGCTGCTCGACGAAGGGCATTGTTTCCGTGACCAGTTGGTGCGGTTCTGCAAAATGGAGAAGGTAAAAGTGCGCCAGGCGGCTTACCGGCTGGGCAGCATGGAAACGTTTATGCGCATGGTGGAAAGCGGCAACGGCATTACGTTTATTCCCGAGCTGGCGGTTTCGCAGTTAAGCGAAGAGCAGAAAAAGCTGGTGCGCCCGTTCGCCATCCCCCGCCCCACGCGGCAAATCACGTTGGTTACCCGGAAAGATTTTATCCGGCATTCCATCCTCGAGATACTGAAAAAATGCATCCGCGAATCGGTTCCCAAAGAGATGCTCACGCTGCACAGCACGCAAAAGCTGATGTAGCCGACCGGCAAAAGGCGCTCTTTCCGCCCTTTCCACCCTTTCCGGTAAAACAGGAAGAGCCGCGAGGGCGTATCCGGTTTTCTTTCGGAATCCGGTAAAAAGAAAAAAATCGCCCCTTACCGCTAATTTTTTTTTACTTTTCGCTTGCGATTTACAAAAAAGCATTACTTTTGTCAGCGTAATAAACAAACAGAACAATGGCTAATTTCTTTTTTGCATACTTTTATTTTTACTTTTACTTTAGCAGAGTAAGGGCAGGAATTTGTATGTGAAATTGAACATCCGTAATGAATAAATAAATCAATTCGATATAAAGTCCTGCCGGCCACGGCGGGACTTTTTTTTTGAACAAAAAGAAAAAAGAAAAAGGATGAAACGAGTAGCAATACAAGGCATCGCAGGGTCGTATCACGACATAGCAACGCGCAACTATTTCGAAGGCGAAGAAGTGGAAATCGTACCCTGCAATACGTTCAGGGAGGTGATTGCCGCGATGAAAAAAGAGCCGAACTTACTGGGCATGATGGCAATAGAAAACACGATAGCCGGCAGTTTGTTGCAAAATCACGAGCTGATACGCGAAAGCGGGTTCACCATCATCGGCGAATACAAACTGCGCATCGCCCACTCTCTGGTGGCGCTTCCGGGTACGAATCTGCACGACATCAAGGAAATCAACTCGCACCCCATCGCCCTGATGCAATGCACCGAGTTCCTGGATACGTTACCGAACGTAAAGGTGGTGGAAAAAGGCGATACGGCCATGAGCGCCCGCTGGATTTCGCAGAACAAGCTGGAGGGACACGCCGCCATTTGCGGCAAACTGGCTGCCGAGATTTACGGCATGGAGGTGCTGGCCGAAGGAATCGAAACGAACAAGCGGAACTTCACCCGCTTCCTGGCCATCAGCGACAAATGGAATGCCGACGACTTGCTGCGCGACACATACAAAAACAAAGCGTCGATCGTTTTCGCCGTTCCCCATACGGCAGGCAGTTTATCGAAAGTACTTTCGGTTCTTTCTTTTTACGACATGAATCTCTCGAAGATACAATCGCTGCCGATTATCGGGCGCGAATGGGAATACCTGTTTTACATCAATTTGTGCTTTACCGATTACACCCGCTACAAACAAGCGATGGATGCCATCATCCCTCTTACCAAGGACTTCAAAATTTTAGGTGAATATGCAGAAGGAAAACAAAGCGTGTAAGGCCGTTACGCCGGCCGACCGCGTAAACAGCGTAAGCGAATACTACTTCTCGAGGAAGCTGAAAGAGGTGGCCGAGATGAATGCCGCCGGAAAAAACGTAATCAACCTCGGGGTGGGGAGCCCCGACCTGCCGCCTTCGGAACGTACGGTCAGCGTATTGTGCGAAAGCGCCCGGCAAGCCGATACGCACGGGTATCAACCGTACGTAGGCATACCGGAACTCCGGAACGGTTTTGCGGAATGGTACCGTCGGTGGTATGGTGTGGAGCTCGACCCCAAAACGGAAATACAGCCGCTTATCGGCTCGAAAGAAGGCATTCTGCATATTTCGCTGGCTTTTCTGAACCCAGGCGACGGCGTATTGGTACCCAATCCGGGGTATCCTACCTACAGTTCGGTGAGCAAACTGGTGGGCGCACGTCTCGTTCCGTATGATTTGAAGGAAGAAAACGGCTGGATGCCCGATTTCGAAGCGTTGGAAAAGACTGATTTATCAGGCATCAAACTGATGTGGACGAACTATCCGAATATGCCTACCGGAGCGAATGCATCGGTAGCCTTGTACGAAAAGTTAGTGGCGTTCGGCCGCAAGCACGGTATCGTTATTTGCAACGACAATCCGTACAGCTTTATCCTGAACGACCGTCCGTTGAGCATCCTCAGCATCCCGGGCGCCCGGGAAACCTGCATCGAGATGAACTCGATGAGCAAGGCGCACAACATGCCGGGGTGGCGCATGGCGATGCTGGCGTCGAACGCGCAGTTCGTACAGTGGATACTGAAAGTGAAAAGCAATATCGACTCGGGGCAGTTCCGCCCGATGCAACTGGCGGCTGCCGAAGCGCTGAAAGCGCCGGAAGAATGGTACGAGTCGATGAACCGGACGTACCGCAACCGCCGCGACCTGGCCGGACGAATCATGCACGCATTGGGGTGCCGGTTCGACGAAAAGCAGGTGGGAATGTTCCTGTGGGGCAAGATACCCGAGCGCGTATTCGGCAGCGAAATCCTGGCCGACCGGGTGTTGTACGATGCCAACGTGTTTATCACACCGGGATTTATTTTCGGCAGCAACGGCAACCGGTACATCCGTCTCTCGCTGTGCTGCAAGGAGAAAACGCTCGAAGAGGCGCTCGCGCGAATCCAGCGGTTAAATTTAATACGCGACTAAAAAAAGATGGAAACGCACAGAGTAAATAGAAAAGAGGGTAAATCAACGAGTAAGCCGAACGTTACCTTAAAAAAGAACGGCACCGGAAACGGTTGTGTTCTTCTTATAAAAAACGCCGTGCCTATGTGTTCTCATTCGGAATTATTACAAACAACTTTATAATCATGGAAATAGAATCGATTTTACTTCCGGGCGTAGATAGCAAGCGCCCCATCGTAATTGCCGGTCCGTGCAGTGCGGAATCGGAAGAGCAGGTAATGGATACAGCCAAACAATTGGCCTCGCGCGGGGTGAAAATGTTCCGGGCGGGTATTTGGAAACCGCGTACCAAGCCGGGCGGCTTCGAAGGAATCGGCGTACCGGGGCTGGCATGGCTGAAAAAAGTAAAACAGGAAACGGGCATGTACGTGGCTACCGAGGTGGCGAACCAGCAGCATGTATTCGAAGCGCTGAAAGCCGGGGTGGATATTTTGTGGATAGGGGCCCGCACCACCGTGAACCCGTTCGCCGTACAGGAGATTGCCGACGCCTTGAAAGGGGTGGATATTCCGGTATTGATTAAAAACCCGGTCAACCCGGATTTGGAGTTGTGGATCGGAGCCATCCAGCGTATTTATAATGCCGGCATCCGCCGTATCGGGGCTATCCACCGGGGATTCAGCTCGTACGACAAAAAGATGTATCGCAACCTGCCGCTCTGGCATATCCCTATCGAACTGCGCCGCCGGATGCCGGAAGTGCCTATCATTTGCGACCCGAGCCACATCGGCGGAAAGCGCGAACTGGTGGCTCCGCTGTGCCAGCAGGCGATGGACCTGAGCTTCGACGGACTGATTATCGAATCGCATTGCAATCCGGATTGCGCGCTGAGCGACGCTTCGCAGCAAATTACGCCCGACGTGCTGGATTACGTACTGAACCTGCTGGTTATCCGGGAGGGCACGCAAACTACGGAAAGCCTGGCCGAATTGCGCCGCCAAATCGACGAAATCGACGAGAGCCTGCTCGAATTGCTTGCCAAGCGGATGCGGATTTCACGCGAAATCGGGGTGTACAAAAAGGAACATAACATGCCGGTATTGCAGGCGCCCCGTTACAGCGAGATACTGGAAAAGCGTTCGAACATGGGCGAGTCGATGGAGCTGAACTCGGACTTTATCAAGGAAATCCTGAAGGAAATCCACGAAGAGTCGGTAAGGCAGCAGATGATTGTAATGAACGAAAATAACTGATCGCACTTCAATCGAAACGAAAATGAAAATATTGATTTTAGGTGCCGGAAAGATGGGTTCTTTCTTCGCCGACTTACTGAGCTTCCAACATGAAGTGGCCGTACTGGAAAGCGACCCGAAGCGGATGCGCTTTATTTACAACGCCATACGGATGACACGCGCCGAAGAGGTGGCCGATTTCAAGCCGGAGCTGGTTATCAATTGCGTAACGTTGAACCATACCGTTGCGGCATTCGACAGCGTTTTGCCTTACCTGCAACCGTACTGCATTATTTCCGATATCGCTTCCGTGAAAACGGGCTTGAAGGAATATTACGAAAAATCCGGTTTCCCGTACGTTTCCACGCACCCGATGTTCGGTCCTACGTTCGCCAACCTTACCAACCTGTCGAAAGAGAATACGATTATCATATCCGAGTCCGACCACTTGGGAAAGGTGTTTTTCAAGGATTTGTACGCTTCGCTGCATCTCAATATTTTCGAATATACGTTCGAAGAGCACGACGAAACCATCGGTTACAGCTTAGGCATTCCCTTCGCCTCTACGCTGGTGTTCGCTTCTACGATGAAACACCAGGATGCTCCGGGTACCACCTTCAAACGGTGTATGAAAACGGCACGCGGATTGCTTAGCGAAGACGATTTCCTGCTTACCGAAATCCTTTTCAATCCGCGCACGCCGAAACAAGTGGAGCGCATTCAGGCCGAGCTGTCGGAACTGCTGGAGATTATCAAGGAAAAAGATACGCCTAAAATGAAAAAGTACCTCGAAAAGATACGGAAAAACTTAGATTAAAGAATCCGTCTCTTTTTTCCGGAAAACCCGGGTATTCTCTTCCGAGAGGTACCCGGGCTTTTTTTACGACCTCTCATTTTACCGGTAGAATATCTTTTCACTATCCATACCAGCCGGCTTTTTATCTTAACCTTCATTTTATGGTATGTCTTTGTTTCTTATTCTTTATTTATATTCCCGGTTTTGTGTATATTTGAAGCCTGTTTTATTTACTAACCGCAAACTTTGATTATGGAACGATTTATCAACCCGTTTTCCGATTACGGATTCAAGCGGATTTTCGGACAGGAAATCAACAAAGACTTGTTGATCGACTTTTTAAACAGCTTGCTGGACGACCGGCATATCACGAACCTGACGTTTCTCAATTCGGAGGCGTTAGGCGAAACGAATTCGATGCGCAATTGCGTATTCGATATCTTTTGCGAAAACAACACGGGCGAGAAATTCGTTGTCGAGATACAACAGCGCAGGCAGGAATATTTTAAAGACCGGGCGCTGTTTTACGCCAGTTTTCCTATCCGTATGCAAGCTCCCAAAGGGGAATGGGATTACAGGTTGGCGCCTGTATATGTGGTATGCCTGCTCGATTTTAAAATGGAAAGCACGTCGTATCCGTACAAATACCGGTGGGACGTGGTGCTGATGGAAAAGGAGATAAAGGAAGTTTTTTATCCCAAACTCAATTTTCTTTTCCTGGAAATGCCTAAATTTACACTTCCGGTCGAAGAGTGCGATACGGATTACAAAAAATGGTTATACGTATTAAATAACATCCACATGTTAGACAGATTGCCTTCGAAATTCAACAGCCAGGTATTTCAGAAA
>DBGBSM010000259.1:0-10283 GCA_048468815.1 Parabacteroides sp. | reverse complement strand
GCCGCGAGGGCGTCTGCCGACGGCGCCTACCGGCGGTCTTCATTTTTTGGCTTGACCCAAAAAACGAAGCAAAAAAGGTCAAGGGCTACGTCCGCTTCGCTACATCCCGGCTTTCGTTCGCTAAAAGCCCCGAACTCGCTTCCTGAAGGAAGCTCAAACAGCGTGGCTTTTTTAACGCTCACTTTCAGCCGGTCTGCTTAACGCTCATCGCCCGAGGCCCGTGGTTCCATACGAAGGGGGCGGCTTTATTCAATACGGTGAAACCAAGAGAGCCGATTATACGAAGCGACCGGTGCTTTTCAGAATTGGGTAGAATACGGCTTGCTCAAATCTTATGAAAGGCGTGTTCTCCTCTTTCTTAAATCCTCTGTGTCTCCGTGCCTCTGTGTTTCATTCTTCTGTCGAAAAGAAATTTTTGTCATGTATTAACACCGAACAATTAAATGGATAACTGATGTATAAACTGCTATTCTCTTTATTTTTAGTTGCCGGGTCGCTCGCCTCGTGCACCGGCGGTTCCGGTTCGCCCGACGCGGATGCCGCACTGGCCTATTGCCGCCGGCAGGCTGAAAAGGCGCTTCCCGCACTGCACCGGGCCGACCGCCTGCCTTATACCATTGCCGCAGGCGATACGGGGCGAACCTGGAGCTGTTCGGCCATCGAGGGCTGGACCAGCGGGTTCTGGCCCGGCATTTTGTGGTATCTGTACGAAGATACGGCCGACACCTTGCTGCGGAAGCAGGCCGAACGGTTCAGCGCCGCCCTGTTTCCGCTGGCCGACCGGCCTGCCGGCAACCACGACCTGGGCTTTATGCTGTATTGCAGCCTGGGAAACGGCTACCGCCTCACCGGCAGCCCGGTTTACCGCGACGTGCTGTTGCGGGCGGCCGATTCGCTCGCCACGCTGTACAACCCCACGGTGGGTACTATCTGCTCGTGGCCGTATATGCGCCGTTCGAAGCAATGGCCCCACAACACCATCATCGACAACATGATGAATCTGGAGCTGCTTTTCTGGGCGGCTAAGCACGGCGGAAGCCCCCGCCTGTACGAAATAGCCTCCCGGCACGCCCGGGTTACCGCCCGGAACCAGTTCCGTCCCGACCATACCGTTTGCCATGTCGTGGTGTATGACACCGTTACCGGCCGTCCGTTGAAACGGCTCACCCACCAGGGATACAGCGATGCGTCGGTGTGGGCGCGCGGGCAGGCGTGGGCCGTATACGGCTTTACGATGTGTTACCGCGAAACGGGCGATTCGCTGTTCCTGAAAACGGCCTGTCGGGCAGCCGACGCTTACCTGGCGCGTCTGCCGGCCGACTGCGTGCCCTACTGGGATTTCGATGCGCCCGACATTCCGCACGCTCCCCGCGATGCTTCGGCGGCAGCGATTACGGCTTCGGCTTTGCTCGAACTGTGCGGTTTCGTTTCCGACGGCGGGCAGGCCGCCCGGTACCGGGATGCGGCGCTCCGGATGCTTGTTTCGCTCTCGGGTAGCGATTATCGCAGCGGCGACGCCAACCCTTCGTTCCTGCTCCACTCCACCGGCCATTACCCGGCCGGCCGTGAAATCGACGCCTCGCTGATTTATGCCGATTATTACTACCTGGAGGCGCTGATGCGTTGGAAGAAAACAGGCCGTCCGGCTTCCTCCCTATGAAACGGCTCGCATTTGTATGGTGCGTCTGGCTGCTCGCTTGTGCGGCCGGCTACCCCTCCGGCGCGCCGGGTTATTACTTTTACACCCCGGACGAAATCGGCCGGATGCAACGCGCCGCCCGTACGGAGTGGGGCGCTGAAATCGTGGCCCGGCTGCAACGCACCGTCAACGAGCGGCTGCGCTACCCGATGGAGGTGCCTCTGCTGGAAGGCGGCCATGCGCACGACTATTTCTGCCCGGTGCACAACACGCCGTTCGAGTTCGACTGGTACAGCCCCCGCGCCCACTATTGCCGGGCGTGCGGCGCGTACCGGAGCGGCGTGGAGCGGTACGACTGGGCTTGGGTAAACGAGGTGCATAACGCCAACCGGGAGTTCCTTACGGCCAATGCGTATCTGTTCCTGATTACCGGCGAGCGGACGTATGCGCGGCACATCGCCCGCCTCCTGCTCGATTACGCCGGTAAATATCCCGGGTACGTGGAGCATAACCGCGAGCGAGAGCTTACGTCGGCCTATAGCGGCCGGATGTTCGCCCAAAGCCTCGACGAAGCTGTGTGGGCCACGGAAGCGGCGCGAGCCTATGTGGCGGCTGCACCGGCGATGACGCCCGGCGAGCGGCAAGCCATCGAAACCGGCTACTTGCAGGTATGCGCCCGGATGCTGGCCGACCGGTACGACAAAGGGAACTGGCAGGCCTGACACAACAGCGCGCTGGCGGCTTTGGGGGTGGCGTTGCGGAACGACAGTATCATCGAAACCGCGCTGTACGAACCGGCGAACGGGTATGAGGCGGTGCTGAACCGGAACGTGTATCCCGACGGCTGGTGGAACGAAGGTTCGGCCGTATACCATTTCTATCCGCTCCGCGCGTTGCTGCTTACGGCCGAGGCGGTTCGTTGCCGGGGAACCGACTTGTACGATGCCCGGCTGTACGCCATGTGCCGGGCGCCGGTCGACTTCGTGTACGCCGACCTCACGTTTCCCTCGCAGAACGACGGCTGGTACGGCCTCTCGCTCGCCGCGCAGGGCGGTTTGTACGAGCTGGCCTCCCTGCGGTACGGCGAGCCGCTGTTCCGGGAGGTACTGGGGGCTTGCTACCGGCATGCCGCCCGCCGCGCACCCGAGGCGCTGCTGAACGGGGAGCCCGTTCCGGCCGGAGGCGCGTTAACGCTCCGGAGCCATGTATTCCCGAACCTGGGAACGGCGTTGCTCCGCTCGGGAAACCGGACGGTAACCCTGAAGTTCGGGCCCGACGGCGGTATCCACGGGCATCCCGACAAACTGGCGCTGTGTATCCACAACGGGCGTGAAGAGGTGTTGCCCGACCTGGGCACACCGGCCTACGGGGTGCCCGACTGCCGGGAGTGGTACCGCCGCACGTTCGCCCATTCTACCGTAACCGTCGACGGCCGCGACCAGCATCCCGCCACCGGTTCGCTCCTTTCTTTCCGTCCGGAGCCCGACGGCGGCGAAGTGTCGGCCCAGGTAACCGGCGCCTATCCCGGCGTGACCTTGCAGCGTACGGCGGCTTTACACGGAAACCGGATAACCGACCGGTTCGTATGCGCCTCGGATACCCTGCATACATACGATTATATCCTGTTGCTTCCCGGCGACGTGCTTCCCGGCGGCACGCCCGATTCCACGGCCGCCGCTGCTTATACCCGCTTGCAGCAGGTGAAGACACAGGAAGCGGAAGGGGCGTTCCGCTTCGATATGCCGCAGGCTTCGGTTACCGTCCGGGTGAAGCCGGCGCGTCGCTTCCGGGTGATTTCCGGCTCTGCACCCGGTATTCCCCCTGCCGGCGGGCGTCCGGGCAGGCTGGTGTATCCCCTGATTATCCGTACCGAGGGTAAAACGGCCGAGATAGAAGCCGTCTGGCTGCTTCGCGACCCCTGATGGGAGAAGGCTTTTCCGGGCGTCCGGTCTGTCTCCCCCGGCATACTCCGGGCTGCGGGAGGCGCCCCCTCCGGGGACGTCGGGGATGCCTGGCGGATAACATCTCCCGGCTACCCTTCCTTGCCTCGGCACCCCGCGCGCGGTTACGTCGGCAGGCTGTGTACCGTTATTGCGGCTATACGCTACGGCTTGCACATTTTTACTATCCCGCATGGAATAACTATTTATCCCGCACGGGATATTGAATTATCCCGCACGGGATAGCAAATTATTCCACCTGGGATATTGGATTATCCCGTACGGGATAGTATATTTGTGCAAGCAAGAGCGGAAAGCCGGCGCCGGCCGCCGGAGGAAGCCTCCCTGCCGTTACGTCTGATACAGCCATGCATATGGAAAAGAAACGAGTGGAATGGAAAGTGAATCTCTACCCGTATAACCTGGGAGAGAAGAAAGGGGAGCTATACCCCGTGGTAGCCTTGCGGGGAACGGTCGACCTGGAAGGGGTAATCGATGCCGTGGTAGCGGAACGGAGCGAGTTGAGGCGCGAAACGCTCCGCAGCGTGGCGAATCAGCTCATGGAGAAAACCGAAGATTTGCTGATGCAGGGCTTCGCCGTATCCACGCCGCTGGGGATACTCACCCCTTCGGTTACCGGCATGTGGAATGCGAACCGCTTCAGCTCCGAAGCGCGGGCGGAGAACAAGGCCGTGCTCAACTATACGATGAGCGCCGCGCTGAAGAAGGCGTTCGCCAACCCCCGATTGCAGGAGCGGAAACGGCCGGATGCGGGGCCGCGCCTGTACCGCGTCGTCGACCTGGCTACGGGTGCGCACGACGGCTCGTTAACGCCGGGCGCCTTTTTCCGCGTTTCCGGCCGCCTGTTGCTGATGAACGGCGATTTGCCGGAACGGGGCTTGTACTTGTGCGACCGCGACACCGGCCGGGAGGCGGCTTTTATCCCGGCGAAGGCGTTTTCGATGAACTCGCGCTCGGAGATATACGCCCGCCTGCCGGAGGATGTGCCGCCGGGACAGTATACCCTGAAAGTGCTTTCGCAGTGTACCACCAACCCCCGTCCGATGAAGGCGGCCGCCGCCGGCGTGTGGAGGGGCACGGTAACGGTGGCTTTTCCGGAAGAAACGGAGTAGAAGCAGGACCGGTGCCGGAGAAATCGTTGCGAACCGGCCGCTTCCGGTTCATACTGAATAAAAACAAGACGGATTCAAAACTGCCGCTTTTATGCACAACACCATTTTAAACCTGTTATTTCATTACAAAGGACGAATCACATACCGCGAATTCAGAGCGGGTACCGCCGTGCTGTTTATGTTGGTGGGAACCCATTTGGGCTTAGTATTGAATTCGGCACTCGCCACAGCGATGGCCGGCCGGATGGGCGGTGCGGAGTGGCTTGCCGCCGATACGGTATATACCCGAATCATGCAAAACTTTACCCCCGACCTCGTACCGGTGTGGTTTATTGTTTCTTATTCGTCGTTTGTATTGGCGGTAAAGCGAATCCGGGAGTTGAACGGAAACCGTACGAGGGCCCTTCTATCGGGAATCGTAAACTATTTATTTTTTGCGTCGTTTACAACATTGCTTTCCCTAAGTGCGTATCAAACAGAGTTGAGCGAACAAAAAATGTATATGTCATTCATTACACCTGCTTTGATTTATACAGTTATGGCCTGCTTTGTAGCGGGAGTCGTCAATTTGATATTTTTGTGCACCCGGAGAGAAGCTGAACAGTCTTATTCCTCACCTGAAAAGCGATACCTTGACGTAACAGGCTACAGCATTAAATTAGGTAACCTGATGGGTATAACAGCTCTGGTAAGCCTGGCAATCAGCCTGGTTTTGAGTTACCTGAACGTATCCGGTTTGTCGCTGCTCTATTCTTCCGTTTCGCAAGTCGCAATCGGGGTAGGCAGCCTTGTTTTGCTCTTTTTCTACATTCGATACAGCCTGTATCGGTTGAAAGACGCCCACGTTTCCGTTGTCTGGCTTATCGCCGTAATGTCGGTATACTTCGTTCTGTTCGGCTTGCAGATTTGGTTGAATCTGCATATCCAGCATGTTGTAACGGCGTATTATAACACCTTATTTCAAATCGTAACGAGTTTCTTTGTAGCGGCGCAATACGCTCTCTTCTTATTGCCCTCCAAAGAGCAGAAGCGGAAAACCTGACAAAGAAGAATAACGCCTCCCCGGCTCGCCTGCTGCTGCCCACGGGCGGCGAAACGGCATCCTCACCGCCTGCCCTCCGCATTTCCTCCGGGCTTGCCGGGCAGCGAGGCGTGTCCCCACTACCGCCTCTCTTACCCGTAATTTTCTTTGTTTCGTTTCTTTGGTTCAAGCTCTTAGTATATGACAAAATTAATTTCAAAGAAAAGAACAAAAGAGAAGGAAACAGGTCGTATCTTACTCAGCCCTGAAAAGCACCGGCCTCCTCGTATGGAACCCCGGGCCTCGGGCGATGAGCGTAAAGCAGACCGGCTGAAAGCGAGCGTTAAAAAAGCCACGCTGTTTGAGCTCCTGCAAGGAGCGAGTTCGGGGCTTTTAGCGAGCGAAAGCCGGGATGTAGCGAAGCGGACGTAGCCCTTGACCTTTTTTGCTTCGTTTTTTGGGTCAAGCCAAAAAATGAAGACCGCCGGTAGGCGCCGTCGGCAGACGCCCGCGCGGCGAGCAAGCAAGAAAGCCTTTGTTTCTTTCCCCGGAAAGAAAGCCAAGCGGCGAGCGAACAGTCACCTCCTCCTATACTCCATCGGCGTCACCTCGAACTGCGCCTTGAAACACCGGCTGAAATAGCGGGGCGAGCCGAAGCCCAGCCGGTCGGAAATATCGGCGATTTGCAGCTCCGGGTTCGATTTAAGCCACAGAGCCGCCCGCTTCAGCTTCCAGTTCAGCACGAAATCGTTCGGCGTGAGCCCCGTCAGCGCCTTGAATTTGGTATACAGCGAACTGCGGCTTACCCCCAACTCCCGCGCCAGCAAGTTGATATCGAAATCCATATTATCGGCGTTCTTCTCGATAATCGCCTGCACCGCATCCAGAAACTGCTGGTCGAGCGGGTTCCCGGCCAACGAATGAATATCGAAATCTTCCTGCCGCCCGAACTTCTTTTGCAGGATGATACGGTTGCGCACCAGGTTGTTGCAGCGCGCCACCAACAGCCGCGCATTGAAAGGCTTGGTTACGTAATCGTCGGCCCCCCGGTTCAACCCCTCGATATTCTGCTCCACCGAGGTAAGGGCGGTAAGCAATACCACCGGGATATGGCACAAGTCGAACCGGCCTTTTATCTTGAGGCACATTTCCGTGCCGCTCATCACAGGCATCATCACATCGCTTACAATCAGGTCGGGCCGGCATGCCTGCGCCTCGGCCAACCCCTCTTCGCCGTTCCGGGCCACCGCAACCCGGTAATACGGAGCGAACAGCGACGAAAGCACTTGCAACAGTTCCTCGTTATCCTCCACCAGCAAGATACACCGCTTATCGCCGGTATCGGTTCCGGGCAGCTCCGCACTCTCGGGCAACTCCAGCTCGTCGGCCGGTTCCGGCAGCAACGCCGGCGATACGAAAGGCACCGGTTCCGGCTCCACCCCTTCTTTTTTTTCCATTACCACGCGGGAATTCCCGGTAAAATGGGTACACCCCTTTCGCAGCGTCACGCTGAAAATGCTGCCGTATCCCGACGTACTCTCCACCGAGATACAGCCGCAGTGCAGTTCCACGATGTTCTTGGTAAGCGACAAGCCGATGCCGGTTCCGGCCGTAACCGTTACGTCCGACACACTGTCGGCCGCCTGGTAGAACCGGTCGAACACCTTATCGATAGCCTCTTTGGCAATGCCGATGCCGTTATCGATTACCTTCACCCCGATTTCGCTTTCCGTTTCTTCCACCACCATTTCGACAGAGCCGCCCGGCTTCGAATATTTGAAGGCATTCGACAGCAGGTTGCAGAAAACCTTCTGCATCTGCCGGGCGTCGAACCAGCAGGCTATCTCGTCCGGCTCGCAGGTAAACCGGTACCGGATGCCCTGCGTACCGGCATACTCGTAAAACGAAAGGTAAATCTCCTTCAGGAACGGCACCAGGTTCCGCTCGCTTACCTTCAAGGTAACATGCCCCTGCTCCAGCTTCCTGAAGTCGAGCAGCTCGGTAATCAATGCCCGTAACTGGCGGGTGTTGCGGTGTATTTTCAGTATCTTGTTGTAGAACGAAGGTGCGAGCGAATCGGCTTGCAGCAACAATTCCGTTTGCGAGATAATCAACGTGAGCGGCGTGCGGAACTCGTGCGAGATATTCGAGAAGAATTGCAGCTTGGCCTGGTTCAGCTCCTCGATTTTCTCCTTTTCCTTCCGTTCGAGCGCAAGCGAGTTCCGCAACATCCACTGCGATTGCTTGAAGCGGATGAACCCGGCGATAAGCCCGACCGTAAGCACCACATACAAACCGTACGCCCACGGTGTAGCGTACCAGGGCGACCGGACGGTAACGCCCAGCCGGATGGTTTGGGGCGTAACGGCCGGGTCGTATTGCTTTTCGCGCACCAGCAACGTATAGCTGCCCGGACTCAGGTTGGTATACGTTACTTCGCGCGCGGCGGTGGGAATCCACTTGGTATCGAACCCGTCGAGCTTATACTCGTACGATGTTTTCTTCAAGGTGTTGACGTAATTGTTCGAAGTAAACGTTACCGTAAGGTCGTTCTGCCGGTGGTCGAGCCGGATCGCTTTTGTAAACGGCAGCGCCTCCGGCAATACGCCGGGATTGTTCCGGGGCGATACCGGCTCGTTGTTAACCGAGAGCCCCGAAAAGTACAGCCGGTAATCTTTGGCCGACGCGAACAACTCGTGCTCGAAGAAAGAAGCGGCACCGTCGGTACCACCCACGAAGATTTCGCCGTCGCGGCATACCAGCAACCCGCAGCCGTTGTTGATACCGGTAACCGGCAGCCCGGTACCCAAATCGACCGCCTTGACAATCCGCGTATCCGGGTTGAAAAACGTAATTCCCTTGTTGCCCGAAATAACCAGATAGCCCTGCACCGAGCGGGCGATGGCGTAGCAATAGTCGCTTTGCAAGAGGTCGTTCGCGGCGGTATATTGCGTAAAGCGGCCCGTATGCGGGTCGAGGCTGAACAGGCCGGCGCCCAGGCTTCCGCAAAAAATCCGGCCGTCGGGATGCTCGTACAGGCAGGAGAACGAAAAGTGCGAAGCCGCCACGGTGGTGTTCGTGTACACCACGATGCTGTCGGACAGCGCCGGGTTCACTTTCAGGATGCGGGCGCCTTGCGTAAACCACAGGTTATCGGCCGAGTCGACAAGCAAGCTGGTCGCCCCGTCGAGACGCCCTTTCAGGAAAGGAGCGACCCGGCCCGTTTCCAGCTCGTAGCGGAACGCTCCTTTCTGTGTAAGCAGAATCAGGTATTTATCCCGGTACAGCCGCACCACGTTCACCACGTCGCCGGCCAGCGCCGCGTACTCCGCCGACTCGTAGTACGGATTGCGGAACTTCCGGGCGGCGATGTCGTAAATGGAAAGGCCGCCCCGGTGCGTACCTATATATAAGGTATGGCGGGCGGCACTGTAGCAAATGCTCTTCAGGTTGTTGTGGGCGATGCGGCCGCTGCCCGGCGCGCCGGAGTAAAAATGTTCGAACGTGCCGCTCTCCCGGTCGAACCGGTTCAAGCCGCCCCCTTCGGTGCAAATCCACACGTTGCCGTCGCGGTCTTCCGCCATATTCCCGATAAACGAGTAGCTCAGGCAATTGTCGCGGCCGGGGTTTTCGGGGTAATAAGTAAAAATATCCGTCTCGGGGTTGAAATAGTGCACCCCGCCGTAGTAGGTACCCGCCCAGACGCTTCCCTGCATATCCTTGTACAAAGCGAATACGGAGGGATGCGTCAGGCTGCCGGGAAGCACGTCTTTGGTATAGAACGTAAACCGGCCGGCAACGGGGTCGTATTTATTGAGCCCGGTAAACGTGCCGATCCAGATGTTTCCGAGATTATCTTCCGTGAAGCAACGCACCTGGTTGCTCGAAACCGTACGCGGGTCGAGCGGGTCGTGCTTCCAGTGTTCCAGCTCGCCCGACGGCCGGCGCAGATACAATCCGTTCAGGCGGGTGCCTATCCAGAGGTTTCCTTTCGAATCGGGGAAAAAGTCGTAAATATCCTCGTGCGGAACCAGGCATTGCACCGGGGCGCCCCGCCGGGAAACGTACAACCCGTTGTCGGTACCGATCCAGTAAACCGAATCGGCGGTGATATGGAGTTTCTGTATCGTGGCCGGTTCGGGCAATTGCGGGACGAAGGCAAAGCGCCACGCCCGGGCGGCCGTGTCCCAGCGGAAAAGCGAATCGGCCATCACGGCCCAGACCTGCCCGTTGCACGAAGCGAGTGCTTCCACGTCGTGCTCGCGTACACATTCGAAGGTTTGCTGGTGCATGTCGTACCGGAGCAGGGAATGGTCGGAGCGGAAGAAAACGCTGCCGTTGCGGTCGCCGGTAACCGGGTAGTTGTCGTTTCCCATAAAGACGAAGTCAGCCGCCAGGTCGGCCGGCCGGAAAGCCACCGTACGGAACCCGTCGTACACGCTGATGCCTTCGAGCGTGCCGAACCACATCCGGCCCAGTTCGTCCTGGTATACCGACATCACCGAGAGCTGCGAAAGCCCCTCGCGAATCCCGATATGCTTGAAGTAAAC
>DBGBSM010000258.1:0-29941 GCA_048468815.1 Parabacteroides sp. | reverse complement strand
TCGTCTACTCACACCTTGAATATCACGGACAACCGTTCTTTGTAACATCGATGAAACAACTTCGTAACCGTAGCTTCAAATCCGTTTAACCGGTTTGTCACAAAGCGCCTGTACCTTTGCTGCGACTAAAAAAAGAAAGCGGTGAAAAGACTGTTAGAGAAATTAGCCGAAGGCGGAATACGGATAAGCGGATATACCACCAGCCTGGTAATCCTGCTCATCGTTTTCTTCCTTTTCAAAGAAGCGTCCGGCCTGTTCCGCAGCCCGGCGGTAGAAGAAGGATACGTGCTGGCCGTGAACCGCAGCAACCCGGTGGAACAACTTTCGCCCGAACAAATCAAACAGATTTTCGACTCCGAAATAACGAACTGGAGCGAAGCAGGCGGCCCGGACGAGCCGGTTACGGTATTCCGGCTTTCCGACCTGACCGATTACTTTTCCGAATCGGAGCTCGGTGCCGACTTCGAGCACGTTCCGGCCAAAATCAGCGAGCTGGTAGCCCGTGAAAAAGGCATCATCGCCTTCATTCCCCGCACCTACGTAGCACCCGGCTTCGAGGGGAAAATCCTGCCGGAGCAAACCATTACGCCCGGCGAGTTCTTCACCGGTACCGAATGGTTCCCTACCGCCACCCCGGCCCCCCTCTTCGGACTGGTACCCCTGTTGGCAGGCACCTTGCTGGTAAGCTTCGGAGCCATCCTCCTTTCGTTGCCGTTCGGCCTGGCCGTAGCCGTATACATGGCCGAGATAGCCCGTCCCGGCGTGCGGAAAATACTGAAACCCGTTATCGAGCTGCTGGCCGGTATCCCGTCGGTGGTGTACGGTTTCTTCGGATTGGTAGTGCTGGTGCCGCTGATACAAACCACGTTCGGGCTGCCCGTGGGCGAAACGGCGTTCGCCGGAAGCGTGGTACTGGCCATCATGGCGCTGCCCACCATCATCACGGTGGCCGAAGACGCCCTGCGCAATACCCCCCGCTCCATGAAAGAAGCCAGCTTAGCCCTCGGCGCCACCCACTGGCAAACCATTTATAAAGTCGTGATTCCGTATTCGGTTTCGGGCATTACCTCGGCCGTGGTATTAGGCATCGGGCGCGCCATAGGCGAAACGATGGCGGTACTGATGGTTACCGGGAATGCGGCGGTTATCCCCACCACGTTTTTCGAACCGGTGCGCACCATTCCCGCGACCATTGCCGCCGAGCTGGGAGAAGCGCCGGCCGGCGGGGCGCATTACGAAGCCTTATTCATGCTGGGAGCCGTGCTGTTCGTGATTACCCTGCTCCTGAGCCTGGCCGTAGAATATATTTCTTCCAAAAAACACATATAATATGGTATCCCGCGAACAAACAAATCCGGCCGACTCGCGCAAACGGCTCGCCCAACGGGCGGCATTCGGCTTGTTCACCGTGCTGAGCGGCGCCGTGGTAGCCGTGCTGGGTATAATTTTAGGCTTTATCCTTATCAAAGGCGCCGGCGTAATCAGTTGGAAATTCCTCACCGAAGCCCCTACCGACGGAATGACGGGAGGCGGCATCTACCCGGCCATCGTCGGCACCTTTTATTTAATCGCAGGGAGCAGCCTCATCAGCTTTCCCATCGGCATCCTGTCGGGAATTTACATGAACGAATACGCGACCAACGGCAAGCTCGTGCGGTTTATCCGCACGATGACGAACAACCTGAGCGGCGTTCCGTCGGTGGTGTTCGGCCTGTTCGGCATGGCGCTTTTCGTAAAAGCGTTCGGGTTCGGCGATTCCATCATCGCCGGCTCGTTTACCCTGGCGCTGCTTTCGCTCCCGCTGATTATCCGCACCACGGAAGAAGCGCTGAAAGCCATCGACGACTCGTTCCGGCACGGCAGCCTGGCTTTAGGAGCCACCAAGCTGCAAACCATCCGCCGGGTAATCTTCCCGATGGCTTTTCCGAACATCCTTACGGGGCTGATTCTTTCCGTAGGCCGCGTATCGGGCGAAACGGCGCCTATCCTGTTCACGGTGGCCGCTTATTTCCTGCCCCAGTTGCCCACGAGCATTTTCGACCAGTGCATGGCGCTCCCCTACCACCTGTATGTCATCTCCACCAGCGGCACCGACATCGAGGCGTCGCGCGGAATGGCGTACGGCACGGCATTGGTACTCATCGTGCTCGTACTGGCCGTGAACCTGCTGGCCAATGCACTGCGCAACCATTTCGCCGGCAAAGTAAAAACCAACTAACTATAGCATCATGATTAAAATCGACGCGAAAAATATCGATTTCTATTACGGCGACTTCCAGGCGCTCAAGAACATCTCGATGGAAATAGAAGCGAATACCTCGGTAGCCTTTATCGGCCCTTCGGGATGCGGCAAATCCACTTTTCTGAGGCTGTTCAACCGGATGAACGACCTGATTCCGGGCGCCCGCACCGAAGGAACCATCCGAATCGACGGACAGGACATTTACGAAAAGAACGTACGGGCCGACGTACTGCGGAAAAATATCGGGATGGTATTCCAGAAGCCCAACCCGTTTCCGAAAAGCATTTACGAGAATGTGGCGTACGGCCTGCGGGTAAACGGCGTAAAAGACGAAACGCTGATTGAAGAAAAGGTTATCGAATCGCTGAAACAGAGCGCCCTGTGGGACGAAGTAAAAGACAAAATGAAAAAATCGGCGTTCGCCCTCTCGGGCGGCCAGCAGCAACGGCTGTGCATCGCCCGGGCGCTGGCCGTATCGCCGTCGGTTTTGCTGATGGACGAGCCGGCTTCGGCGCTCGACCCGATTTCGACTTCGAAGATAGAAGAGCTGATTCACGAGCTGAAGCGCGACTATACCATCGTCATCGTAACGCACAACATGCAGCAGGCGGCGCGGGTGAGCGACAAAACGGGTTACTTTTACTTAGGCGAGCTCATCGAGTACGGGGATACCCGGAAGATATTTACCAACCCCGACAAGCAATCGACCCAGAATTACATTACAGGCCGGTTCGGGTAAAAGTCGTCCTTCGCGCTGCAACAACCCGGATTTACACAAAAAAGCCTTCCGGCTACACCGGCGAAACGTACCGAAAAAAAACGATTACGAAACAACAAAACATCCCCTCAATCCAGCAGATATGAAAATCATAGAGCAGGAAATACACCAGTTAAAAACCAGTGTCGACGAAATGTGGGCATTGGTATACAAGCAATTGTACCGCGCCGGCGAAGCCTTGCTTACCAACGACAAGCAACTGGCGCACCAGGTGATTTGCCACGAGCGCCGGGTAAATGCGTACGAGTTGAAAATCGACAGCGATTGCGAAGACATCATCGCGCTGTATGCGCCGGTAGCGGTAGACCTGCGCTTCGTACTGGCCATGTACAAGGTGAACACCAACCTGGAGCGGATGGGCGACTTTGCCGAGGGAATCGCCCGCTTCGTGCGCGACTTGCCCCACAACGAGCCCATCGACCCGCAGTTAATCAAGGAAACGCGGGTGGAAGAAATGCTGAAAGCGTTGCTGGAAATGTTCGCCCTGACGCGGCAAGCGTTCGAGCAGGAAGATTCGGAACTGGCCACCGGCGTATTTATCCGCGACAACCTGGTAGACGAAATCAACCACGACGCCATCGAGATTATCGCGCAATACGTGGAGGCGAACCCGAAAACGGCGCTTCACGGCTTGTACCTGTCGGGCGTAATCCGCAAGATGGAGCGATTCGGCGACCATTGCACCAACATCGCCGAAGAGCTGGTTTTCTTCCTCGAAGCCAAGATATTGAAACACGGCAACCGGACGGAATAACGGTTCTTCTTTTCCGTACAGCGGAACGGATGCGGTTTTCCGAGCCGGATAAACCGCACCGGCACGAGTAACAAAACGCCGGCGCATCCCCTATCTTCCTCCGTAACAACGCAATTCCCGGCTATGTCGTCCGGAAAAAATTCCCGTTTCCGGCCGTTCGTATTCCGCCCGTGCGGTACGGTATCCGGAAATCCGTAGGAAAATTATCCGAAATACGGCATCGTATTCCGTTTTCATGCCGTAGAAAACATCGTCCGACCCGGGCAGTTCACCCGTCCGACCCGGGTCGGACGGGTGGTCGCCCCAGGTCGGACAAGTGAACTGCCTGGGTCGGACGCTATTTTTCCCGGCAAGAAAGAAAATTTTCTCCGTAAGAAAAGGACGATTCGGTAACGGTGTTTTTATATTCGCTTCCACCGCCTCCTTTTCCCAGCAAGCGAACCTGCCAGCGGGAAGCCGTTACTCCGTTTCTTCGAGCCAGGCTTTTACCTGCTCTACCGCCGGCAATTCGTACAGGAACATCCAATCACTGTTGTAACTCCGCGCAGCTAAATTCCGGGCATGATTCGAATCGGCTACGTACCCTTCCGGACGCTCCGTGTACCGGGTTTGTCCGTATACCCGCTCCACCTCCGCACGCATAACGGCAAAGCTCCGGCAGACTGCCCGGAGCGAATCTTTCGCCTGGCGGCGCGCTTCGGCATCGGGCGCCGTATCGCAGGCATGCAACGCCAGCAACAGACGTGTAGGATAATGTTGCAACTCGTTGATTTGCCGGTATATTTCGAGCGTGTACCGGTTGCGCAACGCCCGTGCTTGCGCCATCCGCAGGCCGGAAGCAATCGCTTCGTACCGCACGTCCTCGCGCCGGGCGGCTTCTACTTTGCCGGCATACCGGCGGCTCCATTCGCCGGGCTTCGCCTGATCCGGCAGGTCGATGAGCCGGAAATCGCCGCACTGGTAAGCCGGGTTGCGGTTGCCCGACACCACCAAAGCCGTATCGTAAAAGAAAAGCGATTCTTCCAGCTCGTCGAGAAAAGCCAGCCGGTTCTCTGCCGCGGGCAACCCGAATTCACGTTGGCCGTGCGCCGCCTTATACGCCGCCACCGAACGGCCGCCGGGATTCCATCCGTACTCGCCCTGCGCTATCCAGCCCCGTAACACCGTTTCCCAGTGAGGCGCGCCGTCGTCCCAGGTACAGGTAACCATCCCGGCCAGGCGGCAATCGGCAGCCAGCCGGTTGAATCCGGCTATTTCGGCCAGGCGCGATTCGTTGCGGGGCATCACGGGCGAGTCGCCGGCTGCGGCGGCCGTGGCACCCATCACCTGCAACCCCTTGCTCCGGTACCACTCCAATACGCGCCGGTTTACGGGCTCGTGTATATCGAAATAATTCCACCGCATATAGATGCAGTTTTTCGGAAACAGGTCGATGCAGGCATCCAGCTTATCCGTATTCCACAAACTGTCGAGCTGCCGGTCGGTATACCCGTTCCAGAACAGCCCCCACAGCCCGGCGCGCTTCAAAGGCATATCGTCCCAGAAGATAGGGGTGCGGCCGTTCGCCCCGGCGAAGTCGCATACTTTCCGGAGCCACGTCATCTGGAGCTCGAACGGGCTTTTCCCGGTAGCGCGGCAACGCTCGTCGATGCCGAGGCTGCCGGTTTCGTCGCCTCCGATGTGCAGGTAGCGGCCGTCGGGCAACGCTTCGAGGGCGTCGCGGTACAAATCGAACTGGAGCTCGTAGGTGCGCGGGTGGGACGGGCAAAAGCCCCAATCGCTCTGCGGATCTTCGCGCAATTCCCAGTGGTGTTTCAATATAAAGGAAGCGTGCCCCAATCCCTGTACCAGCGGGCTGATTTCGATATGCCGCTCGCGGGCATAGCGCGAAATAGCCCGGAGCTCCTGCTTGCTCAGCGCATCGGGCGCCCCTACTTCCGGACGGCGCACGTACCGCAGTTTATCTTCCAACTCCCAAATCACCGCATTCACCTTATACCGGGCGAGCTTGTCGATACAGGCGTAGTAATACGCTACCGGGCTCTGGTGCAGTTTCACATCCCAATGAACCGCCCGGTAAGCGAGGGCGGGATAATCGGTTATCTTGAGGCAGGGCAACGATAAGCCGAAATCGCAGCAGTCTTCCAGCAGTTGTTCCAACGTTTGGCAACCGTAAAACAGGCCGGCGGCGGCGCGGGCGCGCACGGTAATCCCGTGCGGTGCGATTTCGAGTACGTATCCTTCGGGCGATTCGGGCACCGCCTGTTCCGATAACCGCAATACCACGCCGGGGCCTTTCGTTCGGTAGCGGGGCAAACCGTCGAGCTGCGCGCCGAGCACGGGCACGGCCGCATCGCCTTCGGCCACGAGCCAGGCCAGCCGGCCGGGAGCGCATCCGGCGCCGGACAGCACTTCGATTTGTTGCGGCATGGGAATCAACCGGAAACGCGCATCCAACTTCTTTTGCATGGCGGAGTACGAAGGGAGCGCCGGGGAAAAGAGAAAAAGGAACAGGAAAAAGGAACGAATGATGTGTTGCATATTTTTAAAGGTTAAAAAGCGGACAGTTTCTTACGGAGGTAAAAGTAAGAAATCCGACGGATAAACGAAAACGGAAAAACACGAAGCCCGGTAGAAGGGCTGTTCTTCCGTTACCGTCCGCCCAGGGGTTAAACAAAAACAGGAAAATACAGCGCCCGGAAAAAGCGGAAAAGGAAGGCCGGGCGCTCCGGCGTTCCGGCAAGAGTGCCGGAAAGGTTTTTACGCCCTGCCTCCGTTTTTTATTTTTCCGGGCTGCCGGCCGGTTACGGTTTCCGGCGTTTTACCAGTATACCGTTTGCCCCAAATCGGGGTTCAGCGTGAGCTGGGTTTGCGGAACCGGCCAGTAATAATACTTCGGCTGCTCGAATTTACGCGAATTCAACTCGCCGTTCATCACGATATGTCCGTAGGTGCCGTGCGTGAGGGCGAACGTATTCGGTGCGCCCGACGCGCCTTCGAGGTAGTAGAACGAATAGTTGCCCCGGTCGGCCTCGGGCACCGTGTTGGCGGCTTCGTTCCGGAAGATGCCCACGTCGGGCTTACCGTCGCCCGTTACGTCGAACAGGCCCAGTTTATCCACGTAGATTCCTTCCTGTACCTGCTCTACCAAATGCCCCGCGTTCCAGCGCATCAAATCATCCCAGCGGAAATTTTCGCTTACCAGCTCGATACGCCGTTCGCGGCGTATTTCGAGCAATGCCTTATCCGCCAGACCGGGGAACTGCGCTTTCAGCGCCGGGTCGTCGGTAATCCGCCCGATAACGGTGGGCGGCAAGTCTACCCGGGCGCGAATCCGGTTCACCGTTTCGTCCATGTCGGTTTGCGTGAGCGTACCGAGTTCCGCTTTCGCCTCGGCGTATATCAACAGCACTTCGGCGTAGCGCACCACCGGCAAGTCGGTATATTGCGAGCCGGAGGTAAGCTGGTCGACGGTTCCGGCCATGTATTTGATTACCGGATAGCCGCCCAGGTTCATGTTCGGGCGCGCCGGTTGCGTTTGCCCGGCCACGGTATAGCCGGGATACATAAACGTTTGCGCGAAACGGGGGTCGCGGTTTTCGAACACTTCCGTGAACGTTTTCTTGTCGTAACCGGGCAAGGTGCTGAACGGAACGGCTTTCCCGTCGGCGGTAAGCGCCTGGTACGATTCCATCAGGCTCCGGCTGTAATTACTGATCCAGTCGAACGTGTGGCGCCCGGCGCTGTGTTTGATCAACGCCGCCTGGTCGTAATCCATAAACAGAATCATTTCGTTGGAATTAGCCAGGTCGTACCGGTTGAACAGGTTCCAGTAGGCTTTCGAAGCTCCGCCGGTTTTGTCGATGCCAAACAGGCCGGATTCCATAATTTTCGCTGCCGCTTCCGCCGCTTTCACCAGATAAGCTTCCGCCGTGTTTTGCAATTTCAGCTCCGCATGGTATTTCCGGAAGGTGCCTTCGTGCAGGCAGATACGCGCCGTCATGGCATAGGCATACCATTTGCTGAACTGGGTGCGGTTGCCCAACTCTTCCGATACGTGCTGCACGGCATAATCCAGGTCGGCCATAATCGAATCGACTACCAGCGTACGCGGGTCGCGCTTTTTATAAAGCAGCTCTTCGTCGGCGTCGGTCAGCGTACCCGAATACCAGGGCACTTCGTTGTACCGTTTCACCATGTCGTAATACCAGATAGCCCGCTGCAAGCGGGTCAGCCCGGTATAATGGCGGATGGCGGCCGCATCGCCCGAGGCATGCCCGGCGTTTTCGAGGAAAAAATTGAAGCGCCGCAGCTGGCCCCACGTCGTCTTGCTCCAGCCGCCCACCGTTTGGGGCGTGATGCTTCCGCGAATCAAGTCGTTGAACTCCGACGTTTCGGCGTACGATACGCAGTTATCGCTTACATAGTCGAAAAACGAAGGCGAAACATATTCGTAATACGTGTTGGTATAGAGCTCCAGGTCGTTTACCGTCTGGAAAAAGGCTTCGGGCGAGATGGACGTTTCGGGATAGCGTTCCATGAAATCGTCGTTACAGCTTCCCAGGGCTGTCACCGCCAGCAGGGACAGGATAAATAAGAATGGTTTCATTTTCCGGGTTTTTTAAAGTGAGATATTCAGTCCTAAAGAAAAGGTGCGCTGGTAAGGATGCGAGGTGTCGTTCAGCGCTTCCGGGTCGTAGTTACGGCTCAACGGGGTGGCTTCGAACAGGTTTTCCCCACTGAAGTACACCCGTACCCGCTCCAGCCTGACGGCATCGGTCCAGCGCCGCGGAAGCGAATACCCGACCGTGAGGTTTTTCATCCGGAAGAAAGCCGCGTTTTGCAGGTACCGGGTTTGTTTCTCCGACAGGTCGCCCGTGCCCCAGTCTAAATAGGATTTCAGGCGCGGGAAATAGGCGCCGGTATTTTCGGGCGTCCAGTGGTCGAGGTTGTTTTCCAGCACGTTCCCCCACGGGCCGGTAAAAATACCCGAAAACTTATAGCCCGAAGGATAAAAATCTTTCTTGCCTACACCGATAAACAACATACGCAAATCGAAGCCGTTCCATTCCGCACTCAGGTCGAGGCTGTAGTTAAAGCGGCTGCGGGTGTTCCCGATAATTTTGTAATCGCCCGGGTCATCCACCGTCCAGGCTCCTTTATTGATTTTGCCGTCGCCGTTCTGGTCTTTGTATTTCAGGTCGCCCGGCTCTATCGGACGGTCGCCCGGATACGACGTTACGTCCCACTGGTCGGGACTGTTGTCTATATCCGCCTGGTCTTTGAAAAAGCCCAGCGTTTCGAGCCCCCATATCTCGCCGATTTCCTGCCCTTCGTAGTAGTCGGCGAGGTAACCGGTAGGATTATCGAACTTGGTGATGAACGAACGGCTGTCGGACAATACGAAACGGGCGCTGTACTCGAACGGTTTCTTCCCGAGATTGAAGCGGTCGCGCCACAAAGCCGACAGTTCCCACCCGCGCGTTTTCATATCGGCGGCGTTGATTTTCGGCTCGGAGGTACCCAATACGGCCGGAAGCGTTTTGCCGAGCGCCAGCATGTCTTTCGTATCGCGCCGGTACACGTCGGCCGAAACCGAGAGGCGGTTGTTGAAAAAGTTCGCGTCGATACCGCCGTTCACGGTGTATACCTTTTCCCAGGTAAGCCCGGCCGAAACCAATCCCGGCGCATACACGCCCATCGGCTTGCTGCCGTTGAGCAGATAGGGCACCTTCGAAGCGTCCATCGTGGTGATATAAGGATAATAATCGGGGTTATCCGGGTCGATGCCCTGGTTACCCAACGACCCGTACGACGCGCGCAGCTTCAAATGCGAAAACACCGGTTGCACCGGTTCGAAGAAGCGTTCGTTCGAAACGATCCAAGCGCCCGACACGGACGGGAAGAATCCGAAGCGGTCGGTTTTCGGGAAACGCGACGTACCGTCGTACCGGCCGTTCGTTTCTACGATGTATTTGCCGCTCAGGATGTAGTTGAGGCGGTAAAAAGCGCTGCGCACCGTCCAGGCGTATTTGTCCTGGTTGACCGTCATTTCGCCGGTGGCCAACTGGGGGGTAGGGTAACTTTCGGTTATCAGGTCGAGCCGCTTGCCGAAAAACCTTTCGTACGATTCGTACTCCTGGCTGAAACCGCCTACCAGCGAAAAGTCGTGCTTCCCGAATGTTTTATGGAAATCGGTATAGAGGTTCACCATCGTGTAGGTGGTGGTGTAGTCGGTGGATTGGGCGTAATTACTCCACCCCAGGTATTTGTCGGGGCCGTCGGGACCGTCGCGGAAGGGAATGTTTTTGTCGCTGTCCCATTCGTTCAGTTTCTCGTTGACGAACTTGGCGGTAAAATCGGCTTTTATGTGCCATATATCCTTGATTAGCTCCACGTCGGCGTTAAACTGGGTGGATACGTTCGATTGTTTTTTCTTCGATTCGCCTCCTTCGGCCAACGTACCTACGATATTCGCCCCTTCTTCGGTATACGAGCCGTCGGGGTTATACACGGGAACGAGGGAGTTGGCCCGGATCACGCGCGAAAACATCCAACTGTAAAAGTTGACCGGCTTGTTATAGGTATAGTAGGTAAGCGCCGTATTGTTGCCGAACGTAAGCCAGTTTACCGGCTTGTACTCTACCCGGCTGCGCACGTTGAAACGGTCGTACACGTCTTTGTTGATGCGCAACATCCCTTTTTCCTGGTAAAACTCGGCTCCCACGTAATACGATACCTTGGAACTCGCCCCCGAAAGACTCAGGCTGTGCGAATGGGCGGTGCCTGTGTTGTCGAATACTTCGTCGAACCAGTCGGTGTTGCCGAGATACGTATACTTGTTCGGGTCGAGCGTACTGACGATGGTGCCGGGAAGCGACGGGTCGTCGCGCCGTTGCCGGGCGTATTCCACTTCTTCGTCGGTATACAAATCGTACCAGGGTTTCCCCATTTCCTTTTTGTAACTGGCCTGGATGTACGGGTCTTGCACTACTTCCGGCATCCGGGTCAGGGTGCGTACGTTGAACATGTTGTTGAAATGAACGGTGATTTTGTCGCCCTGCCCTTTCTTGGTGGTTACCAAAATCACGCCGAAAGCGGCGCGCGCGCCGTAAATCGCGGCCGACGACGCATCTTTCAGTACGGAAATATTTTCTATATCCATCGCGTTCATGCGGCTGAAATCGCCGGCCGTGGTAGGAATCCCGTCGACCAGAATGAGCGGGGTGCCGCCGTTGATGGAGGTTTCGCCGCGGACGTTGAACTGGGGCACGTCATCGGCCTGTCCGCCTGACGGCGTGATGTTCAGGTTGGGCACCAATCCCTGTAACGCCAGCCCCACATTGTTGGTAGAACGGTTTTCGAGGGTTTTCGAGCCGACCGACTCTACCGCGCCGGCCAGGTTGATCTTTTTTTGTACGCCGTACCCGACTACCACTACTTCGTCGAGCACTTCGTTGTCTTCGTGCAGAACGATTTTCAGTACGGGAGCCGCTTTTATCTCCTGCGCTTTATAGCCGATATACGAAACCTGCAAAGCGGCGCCGGGCGGTACGTTCTTCAATTCGAAACGTCCTTCCGTATCCGTGGATATGCCGTTCGAGGTACCTTTTACCAGCACGTTCACCCCGATTAACGCGATACCGGCGTTGTCCAGCACCATGCCTGTTACCGTGATGTTTTTCTGCTGGGTTCCCGCCGGAAAGCCGGGGCCGGAAACCGCCGGCTGTTTGCGCCGCACGATGATTTGCCGGTTGTCGATTACATATTCGATGTCTTTTCCGGCGAACAGCTCCGACAGAATCCGGTCGATGTCTTTCCCGGCGAGGTCGATGCTGACGCGCCGGTTCAGGTTTACATCGGCTTGCCGGTAAAGAAAGATAAACCGGGTATGGTTTTCGATATAGGCGAATACGTCTTTTACCGTTTTATTTTCGAGGGTAACGTTCAGTTCCGCGTGTTCTTCCTGGCCGAGCGGAACGGCATGTGCGGCAAATGCCGGAAAGGTCGCCAAGTATGCGCCGAGGCAAATACATTTCAAATAATTAGCCTTTTTTAGGCTAATAATTTTCGTTTTCTTCATACATTTGTGAATTAATTCTTGGTTTCTAATACTGAGTTTTAAGGATTTTTTCTCGGATCGGATAATAGTGCCAATATTATCCGATCATTTTTTTAGCGTGTGTACAGGTTGTTTTTCAATAGGCATTCCGTTTTTAAGTGAACAATCAGTGTATATAATAGGTATCGTCGTTTTGTTTGTCGTAATGCAGGTAGGCCGGCTGGGTTAACAAGTTCAGCACGCTTCCGATTTCGTTGCGCAAATCGAGCTTGCCCGAAACCGTAATGTCCCGTACCGAGTCGGCGCACGCTACCGATACTCCGTAGTACCGCGACAAGCGTAACGCCACATCGCCGATTTTATCTTCTTGCAATAACAGCGCATTGTCTTTCCAACTGATATACCGGGCCACGTCGACTCGCTCGGTGCGCATGCCGTCGTTGTTCATCCGGAGTAACTGGTCGGGTTCCAGCCGTACGCGGCCGCCCGTTCCGGCATCGACTTCCACCCGGCCGTTCACCAGCACGACATACGCTTCGTGTTCTTCCCGGTAGGCGCAGACGTTAAATACGGTACCCAATACCTGGACGTCGAAACGGCCGGTTTTTACTACAAACGGGGCTTCCGGGTTATGCGCCACTTCGAGGTACACTTCGCCTTCCACTAAAATCTCGCGTTTTTCTTTAGCGAATACCGACGGATAAATCACCTGGGTACCGGCATTTACATACATCCGGGTACCGTCGGAAAAAGTGAGATGAGTACGACGTCCTTTCGGTACCACTAACCGGTTCAACTTCGTTGCCGGAGTTTCCGGGGGCGTTTCTACCGGCCGGCGGTTTACCTGTACCGTGCCGTCCTTGTCGTACCGGATAGCGGCGTTGTCGGCTACCGGAATCTGCTCGCCGGCAATCAGCAGGGAAATCTCGCGGATGGTGTCGGCCGGCGTATATGCGTCGAGTAATCCGGCGGTCAGCGTTCCGGAAGGGTGGAAAAAAGCGAACCATCCCGACAATCCGACCAGCAAACAAATCACGGCAGCCGCCACCCCTATTTGAAACGAGCGCCGCAGGAAAAATACGGAAGCCCGGCGGGACGAAGACGTTTCGAGGGTTCCCGCAACTGCGTTCCAACGGCGGTCGATTTCTGCGGCGTCGATTCGCTCGCGCGCTTTTACCCACGAAACGAAATCGCTTGCATCCTGTTCGAAAAGGCTGTTTTGTATTCTTTTTTTCTTATTCACTGCGTTCGATTCAGACCGTTACACTATGGATACGCGGCTACTCGAATCCGGTACTCATCCGCATCCGGATTTTTTTTATTTTTTTCCGGGAAAGGGAAAAACGGATGGTCGGAACAACGGTGTAGCGATGGGTAAGAAAAGAAAAAAAGAAGAAAAAGCTGTCAGAACGGACAAACGGCAATCAGGAAAAGCAGGAAAACAGGGGAAATTTCCGGTGATTCCGGTGGCTCGTTTCCAACCGGTAACCGGCGTTCTCCGGCTCCGGCTATCCGGAAATAGTTTTCGCGGAGCTTCACGAGCGAGCGGGCCAATAAGTTTTTACTCGACTGGTAACGGAGATTCAGTATCTCGGCAATTTCCTCATGCGTAAGCCCGGCAATATAATAAAGGTATAGGATTTCTTTTTGCCGCGCCGACAAATTCCGGAAGGCTCTATAAACGAGGGCATACTCTTCTTTCTTATTTTCTTCCGGTACGTACGCAGGTTCTTGCTCGAAAAGCAGGATTTCCTCGATGCACGGCACGAACAACCGGGTGCGCACTCCTTCGTCGCGAATGGTATCGTACAATTTATACCGGAAGGCTTTTAACAAGTAGCTCTTTACATGTACCGAGGCCGATAGCCGGGTGTAATTGCGGATCAGCTTGATAAACAAATTCTGGATACAATCGGCTACCAGCTCTTTATCGCCCGACAATTTGCAGCCGTAATTATACAATAACGCATAATAGCGCTTATACAATTCTTCGAATGCCCGGGTATCGCCTGCGAGGCACCGGCTCCAGATTATTTCATCGGTTAACTCTTTCATCTTCACCTGCTGTTCCATGCGGGGTGTAGTGTATCTTCGATTCTTTCCGAAGCAAATATAAACGTTTACTGTTTCAAATACAATACAACCGGATGAATTTAACTCGGCAACCGGTGCAGGCACATTCACAAACAAGCGGAAACACCGGGTTGATCAAAACCGGGTGCTTCCGCCGCTTTATATCCGTTTATAGGCGCTGTTTTTCTTCGCTCAATCGAACGTAAGCTCTACCTTATCGCCTTTTTCCAAGGAACAGGTTAAAATGCCGTCGGTAACGGGAATCGAACGCGACTGCCGGTTTACCTTGATGCTGAGTCGGGTCGCATTCGCAGGTATTTTTATTTTAAACGTACCCGGCACATCGGCTACCAAGGCCATATCGGTAGGCCGGCCGTCGCGCCACTTGAGCGATACTTCGGCGCCGCCCCGAACCCGCAGCCCGCGGAAACAACCTTCGTGCCAGGCATCGGGTAACGCCGGGAGCAATTCGATAACGCCGGTATGGCTCTGAAGCAACATCTCGGCGATTCCGGCGCAACCGCCGAAGTTCCCGTCGATTTGGAAAGGCGGATGGGCACAGAATAAATTCGGGAAAGTGCCGCTCCCCGACCCGTTGTCGGTAACCGCCGTGCTGCAAGGCCGGAGCAAGTCGGCAAGCAATTTATGCGCCCGGTTGCCGTCGTGCAGGCGCGCCCAGAAATTCACTTTCCAGGCCATCGACCAGCCGGTACTTTTATCGCCCCGTACTTCGAGGGTTTTGCGTGCGGCCTCGGCCAACGCAGGCGTTCCGTCTACCGAGATTTCCGTTCCGGGATATAATCCGTACAGATGCGAAACATGCCGGTGGGTAGGTTCTGCTTCCGGATATTCCTCCAGCCATTCCATAATCCGTCCGTCGGAAGCCACCGTAGTAGGCATCAGGCTGTCGCGCTTGGCTTCGAGCACCGCTACGAAATCCGCATCCACGCCCAGTATCCCGGCCGCCGCCATCGTGTTGGTAAATAACTCGCGTACGATTTGGTTGTCCATCGTAGAGCCGGCACATACCGAAACCGCCTGCCCGGAAGGCATCCGGTACGCATTTTCGGGCGATGTGGTGGGCGCCGTAACCAGATACCCGTTCCGCGGGTCCGGCACGAGCATGTCCGCAAAGAATAGAGATGCGCCTTTCAATACGGGATACACTTCTTTCAGGTAAGCCGTATCCTGTGTATAAGCGTAATGATTATATAAATGTTCGCACATCCAGGCAGCCGACGTATTGGTGGCTCCCCACGACGGATGCTCGCCGGGCGCCGTAAACTCCCATACATTCCCGATCACATGGGTTACCCATCCGCGGGCATTGTAAAACACGGAAGCGGTGCGCTCGCCGCTGGGAACGATACTTTTCGTCCATTCCACCAACGGAAGCTGCAACTCGGACAGGTTCGTTACCTCGGCCGGCCACAGGTTCATCTGCAAATTGATATTCAAATGGTAATCGCCGTTCCAGGGCGTATGAATCGTATTACACCACAGCCCTTGCAAATTGGGAGGCAACAGCCCTACGCGGGTGGAAGAAATCAACAAATAGCGTCCGAACTGGAAATGCAGCGCCATTAAATCCGGGTCGTTTTTATTATCCCGGTAAGCCGCCAGCCGTTTGTCGATAGGCAAACCGGCATCCGGCGCGTCGCCCAGGCTCAAATCTACCCGGTCGAACAGCTCGCGGTAAGCGGCTGCATGCTCTTTTTTCAGTTGCTTGAAGGGTTTCCCGGCCGCCTTATCCAGTAACTCCGTTGCATACGCAGCAGGCTCCTTGCCGAAGTAATCGGTCGCCATGCTCACCAACACTAAGGCGGAAGGAGCATCCTTCACCGTAACCGTAGTATCGGCAGGCGTTACCGTACCGCCTTCCGGCAAAACGATACGCACGCGGGCGTAATAACGCATGCCGTTGCCGCCGGTGCCGTTATTCATGCGACCCTGCATTACCAGGTCGTTCCCGTCGACCGACAGGGCATATCGCTCCGGACGGTTCATGCCTATGGTAAAGCTCAACGGGGCGTTCTTATCGGACTTGAGTTCCATTACGCCGACGTCGCCGGTAAAAGAAGCGAACGATTCGCGTGTGTAGGTAACGTCGCCTTTCTGAAAGGAAACCGATGCGGTGGCATCGCTCAGGTCGAGCGTACGACGGTAACCGGACACGGTATCCGTAGCCTGCCCGTAATCGTAGTCTAACAGCAAATGCCCCAACAACTGATACGAGCCGTAGGGTACGTTCGCTCCGTCGCCGCGGCCGCTCCCCTCTCCTTTACACACGAAATGGTCGTACATCACTTGCTGGGCTTCCTCGTTTTTCCCTTCGAACAACAACTGGCGGATACGCGGCAAATAAGGATACGCCTCCGGATTCCCGGTGTCTTCCACGCTACCCGACCACAACGAAATTTCGTTGAGCAATACCGATTCGCGGTCGATTCCGCCGTCGGGCATCAGGCCCAGGCGGCCGTTCCCCAACGGAAACGTTTCTTCCCACACGCGGGCCGGTTCGTCGAAATGGTACTCCCATACCTTTTTCATTTCGTATTCCCGGCAACCGGTAAAGGCCGCACCGGCTAAAAAGAGCAAGAGCAGAAGTTTTTTCATGATTCAGATTGAGTTTATTCGGTTTTCATTTTTTATTCGCCTACAGATTCTGCATATCGCACAGCTTCCGGTAATAACCGTTGGCCGCCAGCAATTCGTCGTGCCGTCCGCGCTCTACGATTTCGCCTTCGTGCATCACGCAGATTTCGTCGGCGTTCCGGATGGTGGAAAGCCGGTGGGCGATAACGATGGTAGTACGGTTCTTCATCAGGTTTTCGAGCGCTTCCTGCACCAGCCGTTCCGACTCGGTATCCAACGCCGACGTGGCTTCGTCGAGAATCAGCACGGCCGGATTTTTCAGGATGGCCCGGGCGATGCTGATGCGTTGCCGCTGGCCGCCCGACAGCTTGCCGCCCCGGTCGCCGATAGAAGTATCGTACCCGTTTTCGCTCGCCAGGATAAACTCGTGGGCGTTGGCAATCTTAGCCGCCTCCTGTACTTGTTGCAAGGTGGCCTTTTCCACGCCGAAAGCGATGTTATTGAAAAACGTATCGTTGAAAAGAATGGCTTCCTGGTTTACATTTCCCATCAGCCCCCGCAAATCGAGCAAAGAAGCGTTCCGGATGTCGGTTCCGTCGAGGCGGATGCTTCCTTTCGTTACGTCGTAAAAGCGGGGCAGCAAATCCACCATCGTACTCTTTCCGGAGCCCGACTGCCCGACCAGCGCCACGGTTTTCCCTTTCGGAATCGACAGGTTCACCCCTTTCAGCACCCAGTCGTTCTGGTACCGGAACCATACGTCGCGGTACTCGATACCTTCGTTCAAGGCAATCGGCTCCGGGTGCTCCGGGTCGTGGATGTTCGTTTCGGCTTTCAATATCTTATCGACCCGTTCCATCGACGCCAGCCCTTTCTGTATGGCGTAAAACGACTTGGAAAAATCTTTCGCCGGATTGATGATGCTATAAAAAATAACCAGGTAATAAATAAAGGTAGGCGCTGCAATCGGACTGTTGTTGGACAAAATCAGCGTACCGCCGTACCACAGTACCACGGCAATCGTTACCGTTCCTAAAAACTCGCTCATCGGATGCGCCATTTGTTGACGCCGGTAAATACGGTTGGTAATCCGGCGGAAGGCGTCGTTGCTCTTTTCGAACCGGCGCCTGATTTTATCTTCCGCATTAAAAGCCTTGATGATGCGCAGGCCGCTCAACGTTTCTTCGATTTGCGACATCAGGGCGCCCCATTGTTGCTGTCCCTGGAATGAACGCTTTTTCAGCTTCTTGCCCACCGACCCCATGATGTACCCGGCCACCGGCAGCAGAATGAGCACGAACAACGTAAGTTGCCAGCTGATGATGATCATGGCCGTCAGGTAAATGAGTATCAGGATGGGATTTTTAAACAGCATATCGAGCGAGCTCATAATCGAATTCTCGATTTCGTTTACGTCGCCGGAGATACGGGCCAGGATGTCGCCTTTCCGTTCTTCCGAGAAAAAGCCGAGGGGTAACTCCGTTATTTTCCGGTTGATTTGGTTGCGTATATCGCGCACCACGCCTGTACGAATCGGAATCATGCAGAAAAAGGCCATATACATGGAGGCGACTTTCAGGAAAGTCATGGCCACGAGGAAAACGCCGAGGATAACCAACGTAAACGAGCCACCGTCGGTTTGAATCAGGTCGCTGATATAAGCGAAGAAATTATTCTTTATCATTTCGGGCAGCGCTTTCCACGAATCCCAGTCGGTAAAGGAAAAATGCCAGTCGACCCACGTATAGGCGGTTTCGTTGATTTTAAAAAGCACCTCCAATATCGGGATTATCAAGCCGAAAGAGAAAAGGCTCAATACGGCCGAAAGGATATTGAAAAACACGTTTAGCGCCAGGTATTTTTTATAAGGGGGGACGAATCGTCGCAGTATCTTGATAAATTCTCTCATTTTCCGGAGTCGTGTAAATATTGTTTTTATCCCGGGCTCGATACGCCTCACCCGTTCCGGGGCGCAAGTTACTCATTCCTTCCTGATTGCACAATAAAGAATTTTGTTATCTTTGCTTCACACAGCGAAAATAGGCCGTACCCCTGCATAAGGGGAACAAGCTTTGCTTCTGCATTCGATTTGCACTATATTTGCTTCCCGAAGCGAAAACAGGCGCCCCCCGGCATCACCGGGCAACGCCCGCATCTGCTTCCGGTTCGCTTTTAATATGTGTATACAGGTAAAACAACAATGTAACTAAATAAATCCATTTTAAACCGTTATCAAATGAGAAACACCATTTTAGGTTGCCTGCTGGCTACTTCGGGCTTACTTTGTAACGCCCAGCAACCGGCTTCCGTTATTTCGAACGACTACACCGAGCTTACCGACACGAAGCCTGTGAACCAGGCCGCGTGGGAGCAGATGAAAACTCCCGTGCGCCTGAGTTGGGGCAGCACGGACGTACGTTACGATAAAACCAACGTACCTTCTTTAAAAGAAACGCGTACCTGGAAAGGAACCGCCTGGAAAGGCGAACGCATCCAGGCGCAGGCCGTATTGTGGAGCGCCCTTCCTTTAACGGGAGTATCCGCAACGGTATCCGATTTGACCGGCTCCAACAAAGGAAACATCATTCCGGCTTCGGCCGTACGCACCGCTTTGGTACGCTACGTGATGACCGACGAGCTGAACAAAGACGGCCGGGGCGGTTGCGGACACCGCCCGGACCGGACGGAATGGGATTCGTCGCTGGTGGCCGACGTACTCGACCCGATACAGGTAAAAGACATGCAAGCGCGTACCGTACAACCGGTATGGATAAGCATCCAGGTACCCGAAACGGCGACGGTAGGCACGTACCGGGGCACGCTTACCGTACAGGCCGAAGGACAGGAACCGATGGCCTTGCCGTTGGAGCTGAAAGTAACCGGCCGTACGTTGCCGGCACCGAAAGACTGGGCGTTCCACCTGGATTTGTGGCAAAACCCGTATGCGGTAGCCCGGTATTATAACGTACCGTTGTGGAGCCAGGCGCATTTCGACGCCATGCGTCCCACCATGCAGCAATTGGCCGATGCCGGACAGAAAATCATTACCGCCACCGTGATGAACCGGCCGTGGGGCGGACAAACGGAAGATGCGTTCGGCAGCATGGTTACCCGGATGAAAAAAATCGACGGGAGCTGGGCGTTCGATTATAGCATCTTCGACAAATGGGTGGAATTCATGATGTCGCTGGGCATCGACCGGCAGATAAACTGCTACTCGTTGATTCCGTGGAAACTCACGTTCCAGTACTACGACCAGGCCAGCAACTCGCTGAAAGAGCTCGATACCAAGCCGGGCGAAGCCGCTTACACGGATTACTGGTACGATTTCCTGGTTTCGTTTGCCAAGCACCTGAAAGAAAAAGGCTGGTGGGACATTACCACCATCGGGATGGACGAGCGGGCGTTGAGCGACATGCAGACGGCTATCGCCCTGATAAAGAAAGCCGACCCGGATTACAAGATTTCGCTGGCCGGATTGTATCACCCGGAAATCGAAGCCGATTTATACGATTATTGTATTCCGTTCGGATATAACTTCCCGGCCGATGTAAAAGCGCGCCGCGAAAAAGAAGGCAAAATAAGCACGTATTATACGTGTTGCACGGAACCGTATCCGAATACGTTTACGTTCTCGGCTCCCGCCGAAGCGGCCTGGATAGGTTGGCACGCAGCGGGCGGCCATTACGACGGCTACCTTCGCTGGGCGTACAACAGCTGGACGCTCGACCCCTTGCGCGACTCGCGTTTCCGTACCTGGGCCGCCGGCGACTGTTACCTGGTATATCCCGGCGGACGTTCGAGCATCCGGATGGAACGGCTTATCGAAGGTATACAGGATTACGAGAAAATCCGCATCTTGCGGGAGGAATTCGAAAAGGCCGGAGCCAAAGGCAAGCTGAACCGGTTGAACAAGCTGGTAAACCGTTTCCAAGCCGATGCGTTGGTAGACCAACCGGCTGCCGGCATGGTAAACCGGGCGAAAGCCGAGTTGAACGCTTTCTGACCTGAGCTTTTTCCAAGTAAGCTTAGCGAACGCCGGGAAACCGGCCAGCCAGGTTATCGCAATCGAATAAAGAAGCGGAACGCCTGAAAAAAGAGGCACGGGGACGCAGTACTCCGGTTTAACCGGATAAAACGCTGCGACTCCGTGCCTTTGCTTTGCCCGTTCAACGGCCGGCGATACACCGGTCGATCATCCACATCAGCTCTTCCGCCATCGGAAGCAATACCGCATCGGCCGTTTGCCGGTCGGTGGCATCGCCTTCGGGCGTATATTCCTCGCCCACCCGGATTACCGTACTCAGCTTGGGTACCACGAAAGCGCCCAGCTTGAGCATCAATACCTGTAACTCCTGTACCGTGGCGATACCCGGCACCGGCCCCGCGGTAACCGAAACCACGGCCACCGGCTTGCGTTTCCATTCGTTGTAATACAAGTCGATTACATTTTTCAGGGAAGCCGGGAAACTGCCGTTATATACCGGCGAAACCAATACCACCCCGTCGGCACGGGTAAGATGCTCGGTAAAATCGAGCAACTTTTCCGACGGTTGCCGCTGGTATACGAAGCGCTCCTCGAACAACGGGAAATCGTACTCTTTCAAATCGAGGATGCCGGCTTTTACGCCGGGCATCTCTTCTAAAAACTTTTTCAGGTATAACGCTACCCGGTTGCTTAAACGTCCTTCCCTGACACTGGAAGAAATAACGGCTATCTGTTTCATCTTTCTTATTTTCTGTTGGCCTGTCGGTATGCGACAAATTAAAAACAAAGGGGCCCGCTTATTTGTTCCGGCTCCGCAAGGAAGCGGCCGGGCACGGGTTTGCTTTTCAAGGCCGGCTAACGCGCACGGCTTCCCTTCCGGCGTCTGCCGGAAAGATAACACATACCGGCAAACCAGTTTTTTACTCTTCCGCCAACGTGACCGCGAACTGCCGGAGGTATACCTGCTTTTCGCCGGAGCCGGTATGCGTGAAACGCACCGAGCGTACCTCCTTTCTTACCGGAGCGGCTTTACAAAGCGTACCTTTTTCCGATAGCGCCACGGAACGCCATACACCGTCGCCGGCCGAAACTTCCAGTTTTCCCCACTCCGGAACGCCGGACGTTCCGAAATTCAGTTCGATTCCCGAAAGCGGATATGCCCGGTCGAGCCGGATTTCGAGCCGTTGCCCCGGCTGCCATTTCACTACTTCGAGCAAGGGCGACACCAGCACGCGGTTGTTCTTTAGCTGCAACGGCAGGTATTGCAACTGGGGCACGTCGCTTACGAGCCGGTGCGGACAGTAATCGGTTTCCACCCGCAGCGTATCGCCGTACTTCGCATTGTACCGGGTAACGGCCGTTACCAGCACGTCGTTTATAAACGGCTGCAATACCCGGGTAGCGGTTTTTACGCCCGGTTGGTACGGGTTTTGGTTATAGGCGCGGTCTACCCGGAAACTCAGTTCCTTCAACGCCCGTATGTGGTTGTATTTCCGGAGAAATTCTTCCCGGCTACCGGCCGCAGCCAGCGCCAGCACTTCGCGGCCGGTTTCGCCCAACAGGCGGAACTGATACAACCACGGGGTGATTTCCTTTACCAATTCCGGATTTTCCTTGTTTACCAGCAACCGGTCGGCCGCCTCGGTTATCGCTTCGAACTCCCGGAGCATCCGGCTGCCGTCGGGCTCCTCTCCTTTTTTACAGGCTTCGGCGAAGCGAGCCGCTTCCTCGCGTATCTCCGCCGATTCGTCGCGCCGGTAGCCGTGTCCGTTCGGGCCCGGGTCGGCGTTATGTGCAGCAAAGGTGCGCAGCGCGCCGGCATCGCCCGGCATCAGGTACCGGAGCGCTCCGTTCCAGGCTTGCAGGCTGTCGTACGCCTGCATGTTCCAGGCATAGGCGGCTACTCCGTAAACGGCTATTTTGGAGGCTTCGGCGTGTTCCATCGGATTGGCCACGAAGCCCGATAGGGCGCCGGGGGCTATATCCGTTTCGATTCCGTACACGGGGCCGAGCAGCAAGTGGTCGCGCACGTAATCGGATACGGGGAAATTCCACCAGATATAGGCGGAGCGCCGGATACGGGGGTTAATCCAGTCGAGCCCTTCACGGGTAATATCCGAAATCACCCGGTCGCCCGTCCACATCACCTGCACCGAGGGGTTCAGCTTTTCGCCCAGCGTAACGAGGTACCCTTTTTCGGGGTCCGACCAGCTTTTGTTGTACTCGGTAGGACACATAATGAGCGGGGTTACATCGGGTTTGGCCTTTACGAAGCGGTCGTCGAGGTAATTCAGCAGTTCGGCCTGCCGGAGCGGGTCGGTTCCCTCGCCGGATATATCGTCGAAAAATACGGCGAACGAGCGGACGCCGAGCCGGTACATGGCTTCGAACTTGGCGAGGAGCTTCTGCCTGTCGGCGTCGTTCCACCGGATGTCTTTCCCCGGATGGATAGCCCAGACGAAATCGACGTGATTCGCGCGGGCGATTCGTACCAGTTCGCTCAGCCGGGCCGCTTCTTTTTCCGGATACGGCAAGCGCCAGTTGGGCGAGCTGTGGTACGGGTCGTCTTTCGGCCCGTAGATATAGGTGTTCAGTTTGGCGTCGCCGTAAAAACGGAACTGGCTTACGCGGTCGGCGAAACTCCAGGGTTGCCCGTAAAAACCTTCCACCACCCCGCGGAAACGGATGTCGGGATAGTCGGTGATTTCCACACCGGGGAGCCGGCCGTTTTCCAGCAATTGCGCCAGGGTTTTCACGGCATAATAGGTACCGCGCGCATCGGAGCCGGCCAGCACGATGGCGCGGCCGGTTACCGAAAGGTAGTATCCCTCGGGTTGCGACGGGATAAGGCGGCCGTATTTTTTCACGCTTTTATCCCCTTTTTCTCCTATATAAATAGTATACGGGGCTTCTTCGGGGGATACGAACCGGCAAGGAAGCGCCTCTTTCAATGCCCGGACGGCGGCGGAATCGGCTTCGGATGCGCCGGCCAGTGCGCAGGCCGGCGGAAGGGGGTACGTTTCGCCGGTAGCATGTACCTGGCGGGGCGAAGGGAATAGCTGCGGCGGTTCCTGGGCATAAGCCAGGGTTATTCCACAGGCGAACAGAACGGAAAAAAGTGTTTTCAGCTTCATACGGTTATCGGGTATTAAGATTATACGGAAGCGAATATACGGATTATTCCGTTACACGCTGGCTTCAGCTTGCCGAATCCGGCCGAAATGCAGGGCGCCTTTATTTACCGAACCGGGAGCTGTCCACCGCTTTATGCGGCTTTTCCCGGAAGTCGCCGAATTTATAAACGAACGAAAGCGAGACTCGGCGGGAATCGGGAATCAGGTGCATGGTGAAATGCTGCGTTTTATACCGGAGGTCGAGGTTTTCGGGCGTCCACGAATTAAAAAGGTCGGCCGCCCGGAGCGACAACTCCGCCCGGTTGCCGGCGAACGTCCACTTCACTCCCGCATCGACCCGGTACATCGCGCTGATCACCATCGGCCCCTGGATAGGACGACTGTTACAGGCGCCCGACAATTCGGCTTTTATATCCGGTTTCGTGGAAAGGATAAACGTATTGTCGAGGCTCGCATAGCCACCCCAATTATCTTTGTCGAAGCTGATATCGTGATACCGGTCGCTTTTGGCCCGCTCGTAATAGCCGTTCAGCGTCAGCCTCGAATCCAACAGCGAACCGATTCGGAAAGGAACCGTTACGTTCAGCCCCGACGTAGCCGAATAATCGAAATTCAGCGTTTGGTAAATCAACACCAACCTGTCGGGCGACTGGTAGGGAAGCTGGTTGAAGTTATGCCTCACGTAGTTGGTGTAGAGGGTAAAAACGTACTTGCTCTTCCAGATGTAATTGAGCTGCGCCGAATAGAGCCGCGAGGGCTTCAATTCCGGGTTCCCCTGTATCTCGTTGTATCCGCTCAGGTAAGAAACGGCCTGTTGCATTTCCCAATAAGCGGGATACGCCTTATCCGAAGCCACCGAGAGCTGCCACACCCGGCCGGGACGGGGCATATACGTAAGTTCCATCCGCGGAAACAGGCTGCGGTAACCGGCTTCTCTATACCGGTAATATTCGCCGGTAAGCGAAGCGCTTACCGAAAGCGCGCCGGAAAAACTCTTGGAAAAACCGGCGTATACGTCGTACACATACTCCCTCGATTTACCGTAACTGTCGGCGCCCGACCAATCGGTTGCCCCCAGCGAGGCGTAAACCTGCGCACTCTTGTCGGAAGCGAAAGCGAATTTGGCGCCGTAACTCAGCGTCCACTCCTTGCCTAAGCGGTGGCTTTGGTCGGCATACACCGAAATCCGGCGGATATCCTGGCCGGAGCGGGCGTTAAAGGCATCTTCCTTTCCGCTCGTTTCTTCCCGGTAATACTGGGTGGCATGATGGGTATACGAAGTAAACTCCGCGCCGGCGCTAAATCCGGAACCGGCCGTATAACCGAGCTCCAGGTTGTGCATTTGTACGGGCTTATCGGATTTTTTGCTGTTCCGGGAGTTTGAAAACGTTCCTTCGGAAGCGGTAAAGGCATGCGTAAACTGCCGTACCTCCGCCGTGTAGGCCATACTGAGTTTAGCGGTATCGCCCACCGCCCACTCGTTTCCCAGCCGGAGGGTATGTACCGGGGCGCGGTTATGCCCACGGTCGGATTGCTTTATTTCATATACCCGGCCCCGGTATGTATGGAGCGATACGAAGTCCTCGCCGGTACGTTCGCGCCGGTAGCCGAACGAATACATCAAATCGGTAACGGAACGGGGCGTACGGTACACTACGGTGGCGCCTGCCTGGTAATCGGCATAATGCTTCTGGCCGTATAAAGCGTTGACCTGTCCTTGCAATTCCGGCGCGTCAGCGCTTCCGCTTTCGAGCACGAGGTTGATTACGGCGCCGCGCACCTGGTACTCCGGCGGCGCGCTATACATCACCTCGGCTTGCCGGATGCGTTCTTTCGGCATATTCTTCAATAAATTCTCCAACTGGGCGGCGCCCATCCGGGTGGCTTTGCCGTTGAGAACCACCGTAACGCCGTTGGCTCCCGCCAGTTCGAGCTTACCCCGGCGCTCCTCCACCCCGGGCAACTCCAGGATAGCCTCATAGGCGCTTACCGCCATTTTCGCTTTCAACAACCGCGGCATGTCGTACGTTATTTTTCCGCCGTCCGCTTTTACCAGCGGACGTTCGGCCGTAACCGCCACCTCCCGCAGCATCCGGTTGTTCTCGCGGAGCCGGATAACACCCACGTCGGGCGCATCGTGGCGCCCCCGGTACGTTTCATACAGCAAGTGTTGTACGATTACCAGGAAGGGCGATGCGGAAGCGGCGACGGAAAAAACGCCGGCCGAGTCGGTACAGGCCGCTTCTACATAAGCCGAATCGACGGTTTGTATCACCACCACAGCCTGTTCCACCGGATTGTTTTGCGCATCGGTAATCTTTCCCGTAATAACCTGCGCCTGTACGGATGCCGCACAGAGCAGGAACAGAAGCATCGTTCCTTTTTTCATCTCGTTCCGTTTCATTCTATTTCCGCCGTACCCGGTAAAATAACCGGCCTCGCCCGGAATACGAAGGCATCCGGGGGGAGCGTACCGGCTCTGGTTGCCGGAGCTGCCGGTCGTGTTTCCTTTCGCGTGTTTTCCGCATCCCGGTGTAACAGGCGTAAAAATACGAATTTAATCCGGACAGCCAAATCCGGCGCCGGGCAAACGGGTTTCTCTTTCCGGCCGGGAATCCGCAGTACGCCCTTCCTTAATCCGGTGGTACGCGGCAACCGCCCTTCCCGTTCTTCCCGGCCGGAGCCAAAGCGCATTCAGGGCGCGCTTTTTTCCGTTTCCCGCCGCATTTTTCTTTTTTCCCGCCGGAAGAAAACTGTATTCGCAGGCTGCGAATATATAAACGCAAGTTACGAATTTATATTCGCAGGCTGCAAATATAAATTCGCAAGCTAAGAATACAGTTTCCATCGGCAGGCTTCCGTTTTTTCATAACGACGAATTTATTTTTCCGTTGTGCGACTCCGTGATTTATTTCGGCGGAAGCGTTTACGGTATCTGTCAAAAACGTACCTTTGCACCTGTATGTTAATCCCCTTACAAAACAAACCGATATGATGACATTTACCATCCGGCGCCCGGACGAAGCGTTGCGGCAGCCTCTTACCGACAAGATAAACAACCTGACCAAGCCCAAAGGCTCGCTGGGCGCGCTCGAAGAGCTGGCTTTGCAAATCGGGCTGATCCAGCAAACCCTTACGCCGCGCCTTTCGCGGCCGCACAACCTTATTTTCGCGGGCGACCACGGGATTACCGACGAAGGGGTAAGCCTTTCGCCGAAAGAAATTACCCGGCAGATGATAAGCAACTTCCTGAACGGGGGAGCGGGCGTGAATTTCCTGGCGCGCCAGCACGGTTTTACGCTGAAGGTGGTAGACGGGGCGATAGACTACGACTTCCCGCCTATCGACGGATTGATAGACCGGAAGATACGGAAGTGTACCCGGAACTTTTTACACGAGGCGGCCCTGACGACGGATGAGCTGGAACGGGCTGTCGCCGTGGGGGCCGAAATCGTAACCGACTGCCACCGGGAGGGATGCAACGTCATCAGCTTCGGGGAAATGGGCATCGGGAATACGTCGGCGTCGTCGATGTGGATGACTTGCCTCACCGGTATCCCGCTGATCGACTGCGTAGGCGCCGGGAGCGGATTGGATAACGCCGGCGTACGCCATAAATACGAGGTGTTGCAACGGGTGCTCGAAAACTACGGGGGCGACGGGAGCGCCACGGACGTGATGCGGTATTTCGGCGGAATCGAAATGGTGATGGCGGTGGGCGGCATGCTGCGGGCGGCCGAACTGGGCATGGTTATCCTGATCGACGGGTTTATCATGACGAATTGCGTGCTGGCGGCTTCGCGCTTGTATCCCGACGTGCTGGCGTATTGCATCTTCGGGCACCAGGGCGACGAGGCGGGGCACAAGCGGGTGCTCGACTTCCTGCATGCCCGGCCGTTGCTTAACCTGGGGTTCCGGCTGGGCGAAGGCACGGGTGCCATTTGCGCGTATCCCATCGTCGACTCGGCCGTGCGGATGATAAACGAGATGAATACGTTCGGAAACGCGGCTATCACCAAATATTTTTAACGGGATGTTACGGATACTGGCGGCATTGATTTTCTTCACCCGGTTGCCTTTCTGGCGGATTGCGCAGGTACCGCCGGCGTATTTCAAGCATATCGTGAGTTACTGGGCGCTGGCGGGCTGGTTTACGGCCGGTATCGCCACGGCGGTGTTGTATGCCGCCTCGCTGGTTTTTCCGGCTGGCATCGCCGTGTTGCTCGCGATGGGTTCGCGGTTGCTGGTAACGGGTTGCCTGCACGAAGACGGGCTGGCCGATTTTTTCGACGGATTCGGGGCGGGCGGCGACCGGAGCCGTATCCTGGCGATTATGAAGGATTCGCATATTGGTACGTACGGGGTCGTCGGGCTTACGGTATATTTTTTGCTGGTTTACTCGGCACTCAGCGCGTTGCCGGTGGAGCTGGCGGGTGCCGCCATTTTAGCGGGCGACCCGTTTTGCAAAGGGGTATCGGCCATGCTGATTAACCGGTTGCCGTATGCACGCACCGAAGAAACCAGCAAAGCGGGCGTGGTTTACAGCCGGATGACGGCGCGCGAGTATGGCGTGGCGGCCGTTACCGGGTTGCTGCCGTTGTTATGGCTGCCCGAAGCACGGTATCTCTGGGCGACGGTACCGGTTATCGGAACGTGGTACGGGCTTACGTCGCTGATGAAAAAGAAGATACAAGGGTATACCGGCGATTGCTGCGGGGCTACGGTATTGCTGTGCGAAGTAACTTTTTACCTGGCTGTCGTGTTGATTTATACAGTAAGATAAAAAAAGGAGATTGTCGATGGAATTAACGTTAATCCGGCATACTTCGGTAGATGTACCGCCGGGATATTGCTACGGGCAAACCGATGTGCCGTTGCGGGATACGTTCGAAACGGAAGCGGAGAAAGTAAAGAAGGGGCTCGAAGGCGAACGGTTCGACCGGGTGTATACCAGCCCGTTATCGCGTTGTACCCGGCTGGCCGGTTATTGCGGCTATGCGGATGCGGTTCGCGACGGGCGGATGATGGAACTGAACTTCGGCGAATGGGAGATGGTGCCGTTCGCCTCGCTCACCGACCGGACGGCGCAGGAATGGTTCGCCGACTGGATTCATACGCCTGCTCCCGGCGGCGAATCGCTCGCCGACCAATATGCGCGGGTATCGGCGTTCGTAGAGGAATTGCGGAATAACGGCGTGGAAAAAGCGTGTGTGTTTACGCACGGGGGAGCGATTACATGCGGCCGGGTGTATGCGGGCGAATACGAAATGAAAGAGGCGTTCCGGCATATTCCCGATTACGGGGAAATCGTGAAGCTCACGGTATAGGGAGAATCGATAAAAGAATGCCCTGGTATGCGCCGGCTATCGGGCTTCCCGAAACGATTGAGCCCGGCAACCTGTATGATAGGCTGCCGGGCTCGGTTGTTCTTTAGTCTTCGTACGCTTATTTCCGTTGCAATACCAGCAACTTTTCGTTACGGAGATTATACAGGGCTATTTGCGTAACGGGTTTCTTATCGCCTACCGCTTCGAACCGCACTACTTCGGGAAGCGTTTTCAGCAATTCGTTTTCGCCGCTCATATCCGGACAAGCCATGCGGGTGGTGCCGATATGGGGAAACTTGATGATGTTCCGGTGCGAGTCGTTGTATTCGATTTGTCCCATCATCCGGTTACATCCGGCATTGCCGTACAACCGGTGTGCGGCGGTTTCTATCCCGATTACCGGACGCGTTACGGCCGGGTCGAGCCGTTTCCCGTTCATCTCGATTACGTTCCATTCGCCGTCGAGGTCGGAAAACGATGCGGTTACCTGCCGGTGCGTACGGCAGGCCGAAACGCATCCCAACAGAAGCAACACGACGGCGCCGATGTAAAGATACCTGTTCATAAATGCCGGCATCTTTACTTGGCATGCGATAATACGAGCACCGTGCTTCCGGCTCCGTTCACCAACGCTACTTCATCGGCTTTATCGGTGGCTTTCACAGCGGTTACGTCGGTAAGCACCTTGAATATCTTCGATTCCGTATCCATTTCGGGACATGCCATCATGGTAGCGGCGGCCGGAGCGATGCGGATGGCCGAAGCATCGGAATCCGACAGCGTGAAGGTAGAGTTAAAGATGTTGCAACCTCCGTTTCCGTGCACTTTATCGGTGCTCATATCGAACTCGATATACGGCATATTGTCGGACTGGATTCTTTCGCCGTCTACCGAAACGATTTCCCACTTTCCGTTCAACGTTTTGGCGTCTACTTTCTTTCCTTCGCAGGCAGCCAGCAAAATCAGCATCACCGGCAAGATAAAATAC